>NZ_JAQGLC010000099.1 GCF_028293085.1 Sphingomonas bacterium | reverse complement strand
CCGAAGCGCTTGTTGAAGCGCGCGACCTGGCCGCCCGAATCGAGCATCGTGCCGCGGCCGCCGGTCCAGGCCGGATGCGCCAGCGGATCGATGTCCAGCGTCATCAGATCGCCTTCCTTGCCCCAGGTCGAGCGGGTTTCGAACTGGGTGCCATCGGTCATCTGCACCTTGATGGTGTGATACTCGGGATGGATGTTCTTCTTCACGTGACGAATCTCCGGAAAAGCCGCTGGTTTCCGACCAGCAGCGAAGGCGCGGCCCCTATCAGAGGGGACGGGCCAGTGCAACCTGCGGCGCGGTCAGCGCCAGGCCGGTCAGGCCTTGGGCGGGTCCGCGATCATCGCGGTGAAATTCGCCTCGGCGGCGAGCTGGCCGTCGATAGTCGCGCGGCCGGCGAACTTGCACACGCTCGACCGCTTCTGGACGAACTCGACCTCGAGCCGCAGCAGCACGCCCGGCTCGACCGGCTTGCGAAACTTCGCGCCGTCGATCGCCATGAAATAGACGAGCTTGCCGGAGCCGGCGAGGCCCAGCGATTCGACCGCGAGGATTCCCGCCGCCTGCGCCATCGCCTCGACGATCAGCACGCCGGGCATGATCGGCCGGCCGGGGAAATGCCCCTGGAAGAAACTCTCGTTGATCGTCACCGCCTTGATCGCCGCGATCGACCGGTCGAGGATCAGCTCCTCGACCCGGTCGACCAGCAGCATCGGGTAACGATGCGGGAGCGCCGCCATGACCCGCCCGATATCGAGCGGGCCCAGCGCCCCGGTCGTCACCGTGTCGTTCACCGGCCCTGCGGCTTCTTCACCGGGGCTGCGGGAGCACCTGCTGCAGGGGCTGCTGCTGCGGCGCCTGCCGCCTGCTGCTGGCCCGGCTGCCAATTGGCCGGCGGCGTGATGCTCACGGTCGGCACGGCCGCGTCGAGCTCGGTCGTGATCACCGGCGTCAGGTCCGACGTCGGCTGGACGAACATCACCGCGGCGGGGCGCAGCAGGACGGTCACGCCGCGCTTGGCGATTGCGCTCTGCACGGCGGCCTGCAGCTTGCCGGTGATCTGCTCCACGGCATAGGCCTGGGCGCGGGCGGCGGGGCCTTCGAGCTTGCCCAGCTCGGCCTGGGCGGCCTGCTGCTTCTGCTGCCAGCTGATAAAGGCCGGCGACTTCGCCTGCGAGCCGGCCTGCAGCTCTTCCTGGCTGACGGTGCCGTCATGGTTGAGATCCAGCTGCGCGGCGAGCGGCTCGATTTCCTTCTGGATCGCGGCCCGGCGGGCATCGGCCTGGTCGAGCTGTACCTTGTACTGGGCACGAATCTGCGTGTTGGCGGCAGCGAACGCCTTCGAATTGGCGACGGCGGCCTCCGGATCGGCGATCGCGACGGCCTGGGCCTGGGCGCTGCCGGCGGCAAGCATCAGGCCCGGCGCCGCGAGAACGGTGGCGAGCAGAACCTTCTTGTACGTCTTCATTAGAACTGTGTCCCTACGTTGAATGTGACGAGTTTGGTGTCGTCGCTCGGGTCCTTGAGCAGGGCGTAAGCGACGTCGATGCGGAGTGGTCCGAACGGCGAGTTCCAGTTGACGCCCGCGCCGACCGACAGGCGCGGCTTGGCGGAGTCACCGCCAAAACGCTCCAGGAACGGCGCCGTCGAGCTGGTATAGGTGGTATTGATCGAAGTGCCGGCGCACGCGCCGCCGAATGTCGACGAGTATCCGATCGCGCAGGTGGTCACGCCGCCTTGATAGGTAGCGTCGGTCTGCGGCACGACATAGAGCGGACGGTTGGGGTTGGCCGGATCGCTGTTGTCGAAAACCGGGACCGTGAGGGGCAGAACCGTTTTCCGCCCGGTGATCGGATCGGTGGTCGTCGGGAAGACCGTCGTCGGCAACGGATGCGTGATGCCGAACAGCGCGCCCGCCTGGATATAGATCGACGGACGCAAGCCCATTTCGCGCATGCCTGCGCTGAGCGGGATTTCAAGCTCGAGCCTGCCGAGATAATAGGCCCGGCCGCCAAGCGCGTCGTCGACGAACTGGGTACGATCCGTCACCAGCGTCTGGTTGCCGGCGGCGTCGGTGGTATAGTTGATACGCTGGACGCGCGGGCCGACGCCGCGGATGTCGAAGCCGCGGAAATCGGGCTCGCCGAGATAGAAGCGGTCGGTGATCCGAACACTGTCGATACCCGCACCGCGGCTCTTTTCCAGCGACGCTATGTAACCGCCCTCCCCGTTCGCCGACAGGATGAAGCCGCTACCCAGGCCCCAATATTTCGCGCCCTCGAAGCGGGTGCGAACATATCTCACGTCACCGCCCAGGCCCGCAAAGTCGGCGCTGAGGACCATACGCTTGCCGGCGCTTGGCCGCAGCCGGCTGTTGAGGCTGTCATTGACCAGCGAGAAACCCACCGAGGAGGTGACGCGATTGCCGATTGCGTCGCAAAGATAGCGGCCGGCCCGGAGCGGATCGCAGGTGTTGGTGGCGAGGTCGTAATAGGTGTTCTTGTCGAGGCCGACCTGATCATAGGACAACCCGTAGCGGCCCGAGAGCGACCAATATTCGGTGAGCGGCACGCCGGCCCGGATCTGGAAGCCGGTCGAAACCTGGGTATAGGTCGTCTGGCGCTGGTCGCCGATATAGTTGAACGCGTTGTAATCGCGGCGGAAGATGTCGCCGCCGATCGCCACGTTCTTGTCGAACAGATAGGGCTCGGTGAAGCCGAGCTCGACCGATTTCGAATAGCTCGAATAATTGATGCTGGCGCGCAGCTCCTGGCCCTTGCCGCGGAAGTTCCGCTGCTTGACCGAGGCCTGGATGATGAATTTCTCGAGGCTGGAATAGCCCGCCGAGAGCGACAGCTCGCCCGTCGACTTCTCCTCGACATCGGCGCTGAGGATGACGCGATCGGGCGCAGATCCCTGGGTTTTCTTGATCTCGAACTTCTCCTGGAAGAAGCCGAGCGAGTTGATGCGGTCCTGCGAACGCTTGAGCTGGAAGCTGTTGAAGGCGTCGCCTTCCGACAGACGGATCTCGCGGCGGATCACCTTGTCCTGGGTCTGGGTATTGCCGTTGATGTCGACCCGCTCGACATAGGTGCGCTGGGCCTGGGCGATGTGGAAATTGATCCCCATCGTCAGCTTGTCTTTGTCGCGGTTGAACTCGGGGTTCACCTCGGTGAACGCGTAGCCGAACAGGCCGGTCGATTCGCTGAGATTGTCGACCGAATCCTCGACCTGCTTCGCATTGTACCAGTCGCCGGTCTTCATCGGCAGTGTGGCGGCAAGGCGCTTGTTGTCGAAATCGCGGATGTCGCTGTCGACGCCGACCTCGCCGAACTTGTAGCGCGGCCCTTCCTCGACGACGTAGGTGATGATGAAGTCTTTTTTGTCCGGGGTCAGCTCGGCGACGGCCGAAGTCACCCGGAAATCGGCATAGCCGTTCGTCAGGTAGAACTGGCGCAGCTTCTGCTGGTCATAGGCCATCCGGTCCTGATCATAGCTCGTGTTCGAGCTCAGCATCGTCGTCAGGCGCGCCTGCTTGGTCGCCATCTCGCCGCGCAGCTTGCCGTCGGAGAACACCTCGTTGCCGAGAATGTTGATCTGGCGGACCTTGGATTTTGGCCCCTCGGTGATTTCGAACACGACATCCACGCGATTCTGGTCGAGCGCGACCATCTTGGGCTCGACCGAGGCAGCGAAGCGGCCCTGGCGGCGATACAGCTCGATGATCCGGCCGACATCCTGGCGGACCGCGGTGCGGGTGAAGATCTGCCGCGGCGCGAGCTTGACCTCTTTCTTGAGCTTGTCCTCCTTCAGCCGCTTGTTGCCCTCGTAGAGCACGCGGTTGATGACCGGATTCTCGCGAATGCGCAGCACGATGTCGCCGGTTTCGGCGCCGCTGATCGTGACATCGGCGAACAGATCGCTGGCGTAGAGATCCTTGATCGCCTGATCGAGCGTCTCGTTGGTATAGGTCTGGCCGACGCGCAGCTTGGTGTAGGACAGCACGGTGTCTGACTCGATTCGCTGCGAACCCTCGACGCGCAGGGTCTTGACCGTCCGGGTGATGGGCGCCGCGACAGGTGCGGGTGCGGCGGGTGCGGCCGCCTGAGGCGCAGCAGCGGGCTGAGACGCCGCTGGCGCCGGCGCCGTCTGGGCGCTCACTGCGACCGGCACGCCCGACAGCATCGTCCCCGCGAGAAGCAGGG
>NZ_JAQGLC010000128.1 GCF_028293085.1 Sphingomonas bacterium | reverse complement strand
CCGGCATCGTCGAGCGCGCGGTAGAAGACGGCGTCGCGCTGCCGCTCGGGCAAGGCGTTGATCCGGGCGAGATAATCGGTGGTCGCCGCCGACGGCGTGGCGGGCGCGGCCACGGGCGCGCTGGCGTTGCTCGTCGGCGCGGCCCGGTCGCACCCGGCAAGGGCGAGCAGGAGCGGGAGCGCGAACGCGAACGGGAGCACGAACGGGGCGGGGCCGGGGATGGCGATCTTCATCAGGGCGACTCCAGCGGTGAAGCGCGATCCTAGGCGATTTCGCGGCCGGCCGGAACATAAACCGCCGGGCACCCGGGTCCGCGCCGCCGCGCACCCAGGTTCGCGCCGCCGCGCGGGGGGGGCCAACGCTTTCTGTCGCTTTTTTCCGATTCCCCGGTATGGATTGGCGGGGTCGGCGCCGTCTAACGTGCGGGGGCTTGGGTACACAGTGAATCCGTCGCTTGAACGGATGCCTGGCCATGTGGAGCCGGATCGCAGATGGGCTTGTTCAGACGTCTTGGCGCGAGGGGGCGCCGTGACATTGTTTCCTGCTCCCCCGGGATCGATCCCGTGCTGGGGAAGGCCGCCGAACAGGCGGTCGCGGCGGGCCGTTACCGCATCTATGGCGCCGATTCCGACGGCAATGCCGTGTTCCTCGCCACCGGCGAGCCGAACCTGATCGTCACCGTCCAGCGGCGCCCGCTGCCCGGCGGCAAGGCGCATGCGATGGTGATCCTGTCGGTCGAACCGGTCCGCGCCGACGCGCATGAGCTGCACGAGCATCTCGACCCGCTCTGGGATCGGCCCCCGGGCGAAAGCTAGGCGCGCCGCCCTACCCTCCGCCTTACCCTCTCCTGCTTGCGGGAGAGGGGCGAGACTTGCGAGCGCGGCGATCTAGTCGCAGCGGCGAGGGTCTTCTGGTTGGGCGTAGAAGCAGACGAGGAAGAAGAAGACCCTCACCCAACCCTCTCCCGCAGGCGGGAGAGGGCTCAGAAGGGGCGGGAAGCGGCGCTGGCGGGGGTTGATTCAAAGTCGCCCCGCGCGGGCCTAGTCCGGCGCCATGACTCGCCGCACCCCCGCCCTCGAAGAGGCCCTGCTCACCGGCATTGCCGAGGGCAGCACCATGCGCCGGCTGTGCAACCTTCACGGGCTGCACCGCTGCACCGTCTATTTCTGGATGAAGGACGAGGACTTCGCCGCGCGCATGGCGTGGGCGCGCGCGATCGGATTCGATGCGATCGCGGAAGAGGCGCTGGAAATCGCGGACGATGCCAGCAACGACGCGCCGGCGCCGCCGGCTGCCGCCGGCAAGCCCGGCGCGCCCAAAGGCGGCTCGCCCAAAGGCCGCTCGCCCAAAGGCGGGGCACCGAAAAGCCGGCGCGACAGCGGCAGCGGCCTTGTCACCATCGCCCGCGCCAGGCTGCGCATCAACACCCGCCTGCAACTGCTCAGCCATTGGGACCCGAAAAGATATCGCGACGTGCCGCAGCGTTTCGAAGGGATGGCAGGCGTGGCCGCGATGATCGGCCGCGTGGGCGGCACGGGGATGACCGAGATCGTGCCGGCGGACCCCGATGCGATCGCCGCGCGCCTCGCCTCGTTGCTCGCCATCATCGCCGCGCGCGATGCGGAGGACAAGGACGAGGCGACCATCGAGCATCGCGACAAGGACCCGCAGGGAGACAGCGGCGATGATCAAGATTGACCCGGCCGCGCTGAAAAGCCTGGTCGCCCGCGGCACGCCGCAGGAACAGGCGCAGATCGAGGCGCTGATCGCCGCCGATGCCGCCGCCACCCCCTGGCGCCCCCAGGCCGGCGCGCAGATGCAGGCGCTGGAGAGCGAGGCCTGGATCACCGGCTATGGCGGTGCGGCGGGGGGCGGGAAATCGGATCTGATCGCGGGCCTGGCGCTCACCCGCCACCGTCGCTCGCTCATCCTGCGCCGCGAAAAGGCGCAGACCGACGGCATCGTGCAGCGCATCGCGGAGATCCTCGGCTCGCCGCGCGGCCATAATGCTCAAAAGGCCGTCTGGCGCCTGCCCGATTGGCACGGCAGCCCGGGGCCCGGGCGGCTGATCGAATTCGGCGGCCTGGCCAATCCCGGCGATCACCACAAATGGCAGGGCCGCGCGCATGACCTGATCGCCTATGACGAGGCGACCGAGCTGCGCGAGGCGCAGGTGCGCTTCACCATGGGCTGGGCGCGCACCGGCGACGCGGCGCAGCGCGCGCGCATCGTGATGACGTTCAACCCGCCGACCAATGCGGCCGGGCGCTGGGTGCTCGATTTCTTCGCCCCCTGGCTCGACGATCGCCACCCCAACCCGGCCGAACCCGGCGAGCTGCGCTGGTTCACCACGCTCCGCGGCCGGGACATGGAGGTGCCCGATGCGCGCCCCTTCGTGATGTTCCGCGGCGAGGCGCTGCATGATTTCGATCCGGCCGATTTCGGCGCGGAAAAGATCGTGACGCCGCGATCGCGCACCTTCGTGCCGAGCCGGGTGACCGACAATTTCTTCTATCTCGGCACCGGTTATATCGACACGCTGCAGGCGATGCCCGAGCCGCTGCGATCGCAGATGCTCGACGGCGATTTCACCGCCGGGGTGGAGGATGACGACTGGCAGGCGATCCCCACCGCCTGGATCGACGCCGCGATGGCGCGCTGGCGCCCGCGCGAGGCGGGCATGAAGGGGGAGATGGACAGCATGGGGGTGGACGTGGCGGTGGGCGGCCGCGACGCCTTTGTCATCGCGTGCCGCCACGGCGCCTGGTTCGACGCGCTGATCCGCATTCCGGGCGTGGACATCCCGCAGGTGGAGGGCGGGCCGATCACCGCCGGCCATGTCATCCGCCACCGGCGCGACCGGGCCGTGGTGCATGTCGACGTGATCGGATGGGGGCTGACCACCGCCAATTTCCTGACCGAGAACGAGGTGCAGACCGTGGCGATCAACGCCGCCGTCTCCTCCCCCACGGGCAGCGCGGACGGGCGGCTGAAATTCGCCAATGTGCGCGCGGAAATGGTGTGGCGGATGCGCGAGGCGCTCGATCCCGCCGGCGCCGATCCGGTGACCTTGCCGCAGGATCCGGCGCTCCGCGCGGACCTGGCGGCCTATCAATGGCGCGCCACGCCGCGCGGCATCCTGGTGCGATCCAAGGACGAGATGAAGGCGATCCTGGGCCGATCCCCCGATGCGGGCGATGCGGTGTGCCTGGCCAATTTCCGGACGATGAAGCAGGAGATCTGGGAGGATCTGCGGCGCGAGCGGGGGAGGTCGAACGGATCGAGCTGGGGCGGGGACGAGACGGACGACCCCTATCGCGATCTGCGCGAGGACGCGGACGATTATTATCGCGGCCGGCTGTAAGCCTTTTCAGGCATCCCCTGCAGCGGAGGCGCCTCGCTGGGCGTGCCCCGGCGAATTTTCCCCCCATCGCGTGCGGCATGCTGTAGGATGGCGTATCGCCGACACCCGCCCAGCGAGTCGGCGACCGAGAGACAATGGACAGCTCCCGCTTGTATCAGGAGCGCGACCATGTCCCTTGCAACCGAACTGATGCGTCTGGAGCGCCTCCGTCGCGAAGCCATCGACGTGGCCGAACGCAGCAACGACATCTCGGAGCGCGTGATCTACCGGTTGCGGGCAGCCGGAATCGCCGAGCAGATCGCGCTGCTGGACCCCGCTTCGATCGGCAAGGATGCCCGACCTCCGCCGTGACGGCCGCGCGAGCGGGCAGGACAGCGGATCGCTGCGCGGCGATCCGCCTCCCCGCCCCCGCCGCCCGCTTCCACGGCACCGCGATCCGGCCGACAAACCCCGTCGATCCACATATGGATTGGAATCGTTACGTTTCCGAATCGATCACGCTGATGCCAGGGGGCACCCGTGCCATATTACAGGCTCTATTCCCAGAACGAGAGAGGCAGCTTCTTCCGGGTGATGGAGATCGTGGTAGAGACAGATGCCGCCGCATTGGCATCCGCGCGCGACCTGGAGCATTCCCACCCTGTCGAAGTGTGGCAGCAGGGCCGCAAGGTCGGGGTCGTCCATCCCGGGGAGTAGGTGTCCGACGGCACGGGCTTGTCGCACGCCTGAACGCATTGCGAAATCATGGCCGCCAGTCGCGCAACATATGCTAAACCGTCTTATTGCCAGCCGACGTCTCGGGCGCTGGCGACGGGGAGATGTCGCGCTCTCGCCTGATGCGGGAGCGGTGCCATGCCTCGATATTATTTCCACGTGACGGACGACGAAGAGCGCCGCGACGAACAGGGCACGAGCCTTGCGGACCTTGCCGCCGCCAGGCTGGAATCGCTGCGCTTCGCGGGCGCGCTCCTGAGCGAGCTGGAGGGAAGGAACATCTGGTCCGGGAAGGATTGGAGCATGCGGGTGTCGGATAGCGACGACCTGACGCTGTTTACCCTCGTTTTCTCGGCGCACGCTGCGCCGGCCATTCTCGGGCAATAGCAGGCGGCCATCGACGCGTCCGGCGCCCGCCGAATTTCCACTTCACCGCGCGCGACATGCTGTAGGATAGCACATCGCCGACACACATATAGCGAGTCGGCGACCGAGAGACGCTGGAAAGCTCCCGCTTGAACCTGGAGCCGACCGATGCCCGATCGAGAAGATATCCCCTATCTGGAGTACCGCCTGAGCCAAAGTCGGGAACAGGCGGACGCGGCGGACGACATATCCGTTCGGATCGCTCATCGAAAACTGGCCTCCACCTATGCCGCCAAGCTGAAGGAGGTCAGGGCGCGAAGCACAACGCCCGCCTGACGCCGCGAAAGCGAGCGGGAGCTTCCTCCCGCCCCCCCGGGGCAGGCACCACCCGCCCCGCGACAGGCTCGCTCCACCGAGTCCTTGTCGAAACGGCGGCGAGTCTGCGCCAAGGCAGCGGCACAGGGGGCCACATCCGAGAGGATTACGCCATGAATATCAAGATCTTGAGCTCGGCGATCGCCGCCACCTCCCTCAGCATCGCCTTGCCCGCGATCGCGCAGCAGACGGCGCCGCCGACCACACCGCCGACCACCACGCCGATCCCGCCATCGGATCCGGTGCCGCAATCGACGCCCACCACCACGGCGGAACCCGCCCCGAGCGCGCCCGCGCCGGACACCGCGACCGCCCCGGCCCCGGCCCCCGCGCCCGACGCGACGGCGGACACGGGCAAGAAGCACAAGAAACCGAAGAAGTGATCGTGCCCCAGGGCTGATCGCGGAAAGCGGCGCGGGGGTGGTTCCCGCGCCGCTTTTTTGTGGGGGGATCGGTGCGCTGAGGGATGATTTTTCAGCCCCTCCGCTTCAGCGATCGGCCCTATATGTTCACCGGATCCAGACCCATTGCCCGCCGCAACGCAGCGATCCCGACCAGGCATTTATCGATCTCGGCGCGGTGCGCGATGCGTGCCGAAATATCGGTGGCGATTTTCTCCCTTTCGCGTGCCAGGTAGAGGCGCACGTTGAGCAGGCGCAGTTCCCGTTCGCTTTCTGTTTCCATAGTGGCGGCAAAATATCTTCGAAAGGAGGGGCACACAAATGCCAACACCCTCACATAGGTTGCGCTCACTTTTTTGTTGCGGATGGCGGCCCCGGGTTGGTAAAAATAACCCCTGACAGGGCGACTCGGAACCGATCATGAGCGATCGCGAGTATTTCAAGCGCCGCGCAGCGGCCGAAAGAGCGGCGGCACAGGCCGCCAGGGATTCGACTGCCTTCCTCGCCCATATGCAGCTGGCGAGAGAATATGACTGGCGTGCCGTCACCGAGCCTCCTGTGGAGAGCGAGCCTCCTCTGGAGAAGTGGCCTCCCGTCGAGGTCCGCGCGTAGGTCCCCCGAAAAGGACCGGGCGTTTCCTCCCGGCCTCCCGGCGCAAACCCCGGCATGTTCTCAACGGCGCGGGGGTGGTTCCCGCGCCGTTTTTTTGTGGGGGGTTCGGTGCGCCGGGGACAAGAATTTGTCAGGGAGCGAAAGCCGGATTTTGAAGGGCGGCGCCGCGTTATCGGGAAATCGAGCGCGTTGTTGTGAGTGCCCGATGGCCATTCACCGGGCGGAACATAGTGTGAACATTTCGCTTGACGCGAGGTCGTGTTTCGTCAAGGTGTCAGAAATCGACACGGGGAGCAAGACATGGCGATCACGCGACGGAGAAGCCTGCAGCGGAACGATTTCCGGCACCTTTGTGACAAGGCCGGCCTGACGCTGGAAGAAGCTGCGAGCCGCCTCGAAGTGTCGGAACGAACTGTATATCGTTACGCCAACGGGACAAGCCGCCCTTCAAGGCTGGCGCTGTCGGTATTACGCGATGCCGGTTCCGACGGGCCGGGTTTCGAGGCCGAACCATCGTCCTTCCGCTTCATTGATCTTTTTGCCGGCATCGGTGGCCTGCGCATCGGCTTTCAGGGGATTGGCGGACATTGTGTCTTCACGTCAGAATGGGACCCCAACGCACAGAAGACGTACGCGCAAAACTTTCGCGACAACCATCCGCTGGCCGGCGATATCCGGGAATATGCCGAGAATCCGGACCTGATTCCCGAGCATGACGTGCTGCTCGGCGGGTTCCCCTGCCAGCCCTTTTCGATTGCGGGCGTCTCAAAGAAGAATGCCTTGGGTCGACCGCATGGATTCCTTTGCGACACCCAGGGAACGCTGTTCTTCGACACCGCGCAGATCATTGCCCATCATCGGCCCGCCGCGTTCGTGCTGGAGAATGTCAAGAATCTCGAAAGCCACGACAAAGGGCGCACCTTCGCCACGATCATGAACGTATTGCGGGAAGAGCTGGGCTATCATGTTCAAACGCGTGTCATCAGTTCGGAACACTGGGTGCCACAGAAGCGCGAGCGGATTTTTATCGTCGGTTTCCGCGAGCCGACTGATTTCAATCTGAAAGCGCTAAAGCTGCCTGCGGGCGGGCCGAAGCTGGGCAGCATCCTTCAGCCGCATGATGAGGTCGACCCGAAATACACATTGACCGAACGGCTCTGGGAATACCTCCAGGGGTATAAGGCCAAGCATGCATCGAAGGGGAACGGCTTCGGCTTCAGCCTGTTCGGACCGGAGGACGTGACCCGGACGCTATCGGCACGCTATTACAAGGACGGCTCCGAAATCCTCGTCGCTCAGCCGGGCAAGCGGCCTCGCCGCCTGACGCCGTTCGAATGCGCGCGGCTGATGGGGTTCGACCGTGGCGACCGACGTTGGAAGATACCGGTATCGGACACGCAGGCCTATCGCCAATTCGGCAATGCTGTCGTCGTTCCGGTGGTCGAGTTCCTCGCGGAAGCGATGAAGCCCTATCTGGCAACTGCCTTGGCAGGGACATTCGACCTGCCTGATGTCGCGCCAGTCATTGTCACCCGCCCTGATCGGGAGCCCGCGCGGGCGCATGGCTGATATCGTTACGGCTGACGTACGCAGCCGAATGATGGCGGGCATCCGGGGGACAAACACGAAGCCGGAAATGCTCCTGCGCAAAGGGCTGCATGCGCGTGGCGTCCGCTTCCGGCTGCACGACCGTAGCTTGCCCGGGAAGCCAGACATCGTGTTACCACGCTTCCGGGCAGTGATTCTCGCGCACGGCTGCTTCTGGCACGGCCATGATTGCCATTTGTTCAAATGGCCCTCGACACGTCCGGAGTTCTGGCAGGCGAAGATCGGGCGCAACCGGGAAGTCGACGCCATTGCAGAGGCAGCGTTGGAAGAAATGGGCTGGCGTCAGGCTGTGGTCTGGGAGTGTGCGCTGAAGGGCCGGACGAAATTGCCGCTTGAAGAGGTGATTTCGACCTGCGCAGACTGGCTCGGATCGGATGACCGGAAGCTGGAAATAACAGGATATTAAATGCAGCGGGGGATGTTGTCAGATCTGTTTGCGGGCGTTGTTGTCAAAAGGCTGACTCTCGTCGAAACTGTCACGCCAAGCTCGAACCAGCATGAGTTCCAAGGCACCCGCCCGTTAAGGCGCCTACTTGGCGAAGAAGACCGGCGCGGAATTCCGGCGCAGTTCATCTGGATCTCTGGCGAGCAGGAAGCGCTTTCCGAGCCAGGTTTCATGAGCTGGTCCAACGTCCGCAAAGGCAAGCCGCGCGCGGCAGAGTTCCACCTCTATTATTCCGGCAACGCGGTAACGGACCTGATGCAGGCGGATGACATGTTGTTCCTCGCCTTGCGACGGGACGGCTCCGTCCTCGCTATTGTCACCCCGGTCGCCAGCACGATCCAGAACCAGCTCATGTGGCTTTTCGGGCTGGAGGAGCAGGAGCAGTTCAGCTTTACCTTCCAGGAGATCGAGGGAACGAACAACGCCGAGCTGGACTTCGCTGCCCGCTATATTCTCGACGAACTGGGGATCGAGCCCGAGGAGCCCGAAGCAGATCGCCTGGACAGACTTATCGAAGGTTTCGGGCTCACGTTTCCTACTACCCGCGTTTTCTCCGAGATGGCCCGCGTTTCTCTACCCGAGGTGTCGGCGGCGGACGACCCGGACCAAGCGCTGATTGAATGGATGGACCGGGAAGAGCAGCTTTTCCGCCGGCTTGAGCGGCGTATCGTGGCGGATCGCATCGGCAGTGGCTTTGCCGCGTCAGACGAGGCTGATGTCGATGGCTTCCTGTCCTTTTCGCTCAGTGTCCAGAATCGCCGCAAGGCCCGAGTCGGTCAGGCCCTGGAAAATCATCTGGAAGCGGTCTTCAATGCCCAACGCATCCGGTACGCCCGGGGGGCAGAAACCGAGAACCGTAACAAGCCAGACTTCCTGTTTCCAGGGCACGCAGAGTATCAAAACTCTGCTTTCCCGTCAGAGCGGCTCACCATGCTGGGCGCCAAAACAACGTTGAAAGATCGCTGGCGACAGGTTCTCTCCGAAGCCCGGCGGATCGACCACAAGCATTTGCTCACGCTGGAGCCCGGCATCTCGGAAAATCAGACTGATGAAATGCAGGCGAAGCAAATTCAGCTCGTTCTGCCTCGCCGTCTTCACGACACGTATCGGCCGGCCCAGCGGGCGTGGCTGATGGATGTCGCCAGCTTTATCGCTGTCGCGCGTAGCCGGCAGGACGGATGATACAGGTGTCAGACGTATCTGTGACATCGCGTTGGGCGCTTCGCTCACATTCAGCGCATTAAGGCAGGCCAACTGATTGGCCAATCCCGACCGCGTCCGCAGCTGCGGCCCACTCCAGAGGGATTCTATCCCATTGTTCTCGCCAAGCGGCTCGCGCCACGGGAGAGGGATGCGCGGACGAATAGACGGGCAAATCCCCAAGGATGTGTCGTACACGCGCCGCCTTTTTCCCGACCAATACCACCGCGCGAATCTTGGGTAGCAACCCTAGGAGTCTCGTAAAATCTTTGATGCCAAGCGAGAGTTCGATTTCAGTTATTTTCCGGGTGCCGTTCCAGCCAGGCACCACATTCCAGATCACAGCATCATGGCGTGCGATGCCAGCTTGCTTCATAAAGCGGGAGGTTGCCTCAGCAGTTGAGTCATTGTTATCGCGGCTAATGAATCCGGAGCCGAGTGAGCCGGCAGTCTTTGGGCCGGGCTTTTCGAACAAAAAAAGCAAAGTAGCGTCAACGCCCCCGTCCATCGGATCGAAGAACGGGTATTCGGCATCGTTCCGAACACGAAGGCTTTCGACAAATTTGGTGAGCGGCTCGATGTGCGGCAGGGCGAGCAAGGCTGTACGTCTCGCGCGTTCCTCTGGGTTTCCTAGCATTCGATACATACAAGAATAACTCCAGCCGTCTCTCCCAACACCGATTGGCGCGGACGCCGCCCGCGAGCAAGTGGCAGAGAGGCGCGCCGCGCCCTGTGCCGGGGCCGGTCGCCCCCATCCCCATTTCCTGCAATGGCACCGCGACAATCGCTTAAAGATTCAGGGCGGCGATAAGGCCGCCAAGCGCAGCAAGCGTGGCCAGCCCACTTGCGCGCGTGCCCCATTCGCCAGCATAGCGTCGGCGGAGGGGGAGAGCGGATGCACTTTACGCAAGAGCAGCGCGATGCCTGGAACGGCTCGACGCGCGATAGCCCCTTTAATTGTTGGCTCCGCGATCGAGTGAACAACCGACAGGGCACGCTCGATCTCGAACGGCTGCGAAGCGTCGCCGCGGAATACGGCATCGATGCCGCGAAGTACGGCCATCTGAATCCCGGTCAGCAACGGATGAACATCGGCAATCGACTGCGCAGGCTGGTCCCGCCGAAGGTTTATATGGCGGCGTCCGGCACAAATGCGACCCGGCCTGCGCCCCCGGTTCGGGTCGAAACGGTCACGATCGCCGATCCGGGCGAAAGTCCGGCCGAACCGGCGACGCCCCTGTCGGGCGGCGTGACGAACCGGGATTTGATGCGATTGTACGGCAACGTAATCGATGAGCTGCGCGAGCGTGGTGTTGTCCGCACCGGCAACGCGCCGCTGGGCGACTATGCCGAGCACCTGTTCTCGAGCGCGTTCGGCTGGAGCCTCACCAGCAATTCGGCGGCCGGATACGACGCGATCGACAGCGCGCGCCTGCGCTTTCAGATCAAGGCACGGCGCCTTAGGGCGAACGTACCGGGCGAACGGCAGCTCAGCACCCTGCGGGCGTGGCCAGAGGCGAAGTTCGACATGCTCGCGGCCGTGCTGTTCGATAAGCAATTCGAGGTCCATCGCGCCGCGCTGATCCCGCATTCAGTCGCGCTGGAACGGGCGGTGTTCATTCAGCACGTGAACGGCTGGCGTTTCATCCTGGATGACGACGTGTGGGATATGAGCGGCGTTCGCGACGTAACCGAACCTCTGAGGGCCGCTGCGGCATTGTAATGTGATGCCGGCCTGTCGCGCCGTCCGCAATGGGGGGCCCGCTATGGCGCTCGGCGGCCGAGGCTTCGCCGTTCCTTCCGCCCGCCCTTTCTCCCCGTCCCGGATGAATGCCACACCAGCGCCACACGGGTCGGCGAGTGCAGCCAAAAGGACCAGCAACATGGCACACCGGCTGACCGCCCTCGCAACGCTCCTCGCCACGCTCCCGCTGGCCGGCTGCATCACCGTGCCGCCCAGCTATGGCCCGGTGGCGGGGCCCTGCCCCGCGCACACCGCGGATCCCGCGACGGCGGCGAACCCCGTCTATTTCGTCACGACCGGCCGGCCCGATTGCCTGGACGGCACGCCGCTGGCGCTGTCGATCGGGCGGGGGAGCTTGCGGCCTTATGGGGCGGTGGCGCCATCGCCGCTGCGTTATGGCGTGGCGACCGCGGGGACGGCGGCGCTGCCCGTGCTTTCGCTGGCCGATGCCGGGGCGTGGCATGCCCGGCTGGGGACCGACCTGCGCGGGAAGGGCGGGCGCGTGCTGCTTTACGTCCATGGCTATAACAACACGCCGGCCGAGGCGCTGTCCCAGGCGGACCAGATCGCGCTGGCCGCCGGTTTCGACGGGCCGGTGATCGCGTTCCTGTGGCCATCGCAGCACAGCCTGGCCAAATATACCTGGGACGAGGAGAATGCGCGCTGGAGCCAGGCCTGGTTCGATGCGGTGCTGGCCGATCTGGCGGGGCGGGCGGGCGATGTGGTGCTGGTATCGCACAGCATGGGCAACGACATCGCGATCGAGGGGCTGCGCCGGCTGCAGGCGAGCGCGCCCGGGCTGGCGGCGAAGGTGCGGACGGTGGTGCTCGCCGCGCCCGATCTGGACCGCGAGCTGTTCGATCGCGATCTGGCGCCGGCGATCGTCGGGCCGGGGCGGCGCGTGGCCGTGTTCGCATCGGGCCATGACATTCCGCTGCGGACGAGCTGGGCCGTGCACGGCAATCCGCGCGCCGGCGATGTCGGCTGCGCCTTTGCCGTGCGGCGGAAGCCCGCCGCCGGGGCGGCACGCTGCTATCCCGCCGAGCAGGGCCGGCCGGGCGAGATGATCGTGATCGACGGATCCGATATCGCGCACAGCCGGTTCGGCCATGGCAATCATATCGAAACGCCGGAGGGGCGCGCGGTGCTGCGCCGGATCGTCTCGCCGGTGGCGGGCGCGCCGGGGATGACCGAGCGGGTGCTGGTGCTGCGGCCGGGGGCGGCGCCGGAGTGCGCGGGCAAGGCGGGGCGGCTGGGGCTGGCGTTCCGGGTGGTGGGGTGTGGGGTGGGGAAGTGAGGGGGAGCTATCGATAGCTCCCGGAGCCCCTCACCAACTTCGCCTAATTCGCTGCGCTTGGGCCCAGCATTGGGTGAACAGCGCCCCGCGCTGTTCAGGTCGTGCCGGGGGCATGACCGACCCAATGCTCCTCTCCCCCAAGGGGAGAGGGAGATTTCACCTGCGGTCAGAGTGGCGGGGCGCGGCTCAGCAGAAGTGCCGGAACGCCCATAGGAGCAGGCCGATCGGGATCGCCACCAGCAGCAGCAGGACCATGAGCGTGGCGACCAGCCAGCCGAAGCGATCGCGCACCGGATCGACGGCGGCATCGAGCAGGGCGACGTAGATCTCGACCAGCGTCTCCATGGCGGCGGAGACTAGCGCATTGACGGCTCGCCGCAACGGGGGATGGGGGCCCGGCCCTCCGCTACGCCACCTCCGCCGCCGCGGTGGTCCAGCCCAGACCGGGGATGGTGATCGAGCGTTTGCCCGACAGGTCGACGCGCGTCACGAAGATGTTGCGGCCCTCGATATAGCTCATCACGCGGCGCGCGCGGCCGAGCGAGCTGGTGCCATAGGTGCGCGCGACCTGCTCGTCGCTCGGGCAGGGCTCGCCCTCGCGCGCGGCGCGGGCGACCAGCAGGAAGGCGCCGAGCATGTCGTCTGGCAGGTCGGTCGCGGTCTCCAGCGCCTGTTGCCATTCCTCGTCGAGCCGGTCGAAAATGCCGGCGCGGGCGGCGGCGAGGCGGCGGGCGAAGGCGGAGGGCTCGAGCGGGGAGCGCTTCACCCCGGCCATGCGGCAGCGCACCTGATAATCCTGGAACAGGACCGCAGCGGTGCGGTGCGCGGCCTCGGGATCCTCGACGATCGCGCGGAGCACCTGGGCGGTGATGCGTTCGAGCTCCTCGGGCTCGTGCTCGGGGCCGGCCTCCTCGCGCGCCGGGGTGGCGGCGAGATCGCGCAGCAATTGCTCGGTCGGCGCGGTGCGCGGCGCGGGCGAGACGCCGGCCGGGAGCATGGGGAAGAGGGTGGTTGCCGGTTCCTCGATGCCTTCGCGCAGGAAGGTCATCATGTCGTCGGACGGGGCCTGGGGCAAAGGCGTGAGCACGGGGCTGGAGCTGCGCGCGCTGGTCTCGACCGCGCCGATCTTCACCATCACCGGGCGGCGGGCGATGGCGGGGCCGAGGCCGAGAAAGGTGCCGCGCGCGAGATCGCGGATCGATTCGGCCTGGCGCCGCTCCATGCCGAGCAGATCGGCGGCGCGCGCCATGTCGATGTCGAGAAAGGTGCGGCCCATCAGGAAATTGCTCGCCTCGGCCGCGACATTCTTGCTGAGCTTGGCGAGGCGCTGGGTGGCGATGATGCCGGCCAGGCCGCGCTTGCGCCCGCGCGACATGAGGTTCGCCATGGCGGAGAGCGAGGCGCGGCGGACCTCCTCGCTCACCTCCGCGCCGGCCGCGGGGGCGAAGATCTGCGCCTCGTCGACGACGACGAGCGCGGGGTACCAATGCTCGCGCGGGGCATCGAACAGGCCGCCGAGGAAGGCGGCGGCGCAGCGCATCTGGCCCTCCATCTCCAGCCCCTCCAGGCTGAGCACGACCGAGGTGCGATGCTCGCGGCAGCGCGCGGCGAAGCGGGTGATCTCGCCCACCGAATAATCCACCGCCTCGATCGCGACATGGCCGTAAGGCGCGAGCGTGACGAAATCGCCCTCCGGATCGATCACGATCTGCTGGACCTGCCCCGCGCTGCGCTCGAGCAGGCGGCGGAGCAGATGCGACTTGCCCGACCCCGAATTGCCCTGGACCAGCAGGCGCGTGGCGAGCAGCTCCTCCAGATCGACGCAGATGGATTTGCCCGCGCCGTCGATCCCCATATCTACCTGGAATGTCATCGGCCCCGCATGGCGGATCGGAGCGCGGGAGGGCAAGCGTTTAGCGGTGGGGCGTAGCGGCGATCCGCTTTCCGCTTTACTGCGGGCGTCCATGGGGTCGGCCAAAGCATCACCGGACATCCGCATGCCGGCGGCGCGACGGCTGACGCGGCAGGCGGAGCGGGCGCTGCTCGAGGCGCGGCTGGCGGCGGGGGCGCTCGATCGGGGCGGGCGGATCGCGCTGGCGCGGTTGCGGCTCCATTTCGACGAGGCGGATGGCGCGGCGGCGTTGCTCGGCGAGATCGTTCCGGAGAGCGCAAGCGAGTATCTGTTGCTGGGCGCGGTGCTGCTGCGATCGCGGCGGGAGGACCGGGCCGCAGCGGAGGCCTTTGCGGCGGCGGCGGCCTGTGCCGGGTCGGCCGAGGCGCTGGCCGAGCTGGCGCGGGCGCTC
>NZ_JAQGLC010000123.1 GCF_028293085.1 Sphingomonas bacterium | reverse complement strand
GAGCGCCCGCGGGCGCCCGCGTCCAATCGCTCTAGGTAATCGCGACGGGGAGGCGTATTCGAATGCGCGAGGGGCGGGGCGGCCGCGGACGGAGGACGGGCCATGCTCATCACGATCTTTTCGCCCGCCAACGTGCATCTGCTTGAAGTCGCCGGCCTACGAGACGCGCTGTTCGAGGCAAACTGCAAGGCGCAATCGGGACGGCTCTATCGGGTTCGGCTTGTGACCGAGCATGGCACTCCCATGGAAAGCGCCTCGGGCGTGACGTTCCTCCCCGATGCGAGTGTAGAGCAAGCAACCCAGCCTTCGGACACGTTGATCGTCGTCGGACCCTATGGCGTGCCCAACCCGCCGAGCGAGCAGGTCACGCGCTGGCTTCGAGAGCAGGCCCGGCAATCGCGACGCTACGGCTCGACCTGCACGGGCGCCTTCCTTCTGACGCATGCCGGGCTGCTGTCGGGACGCTGCGTCACGACGCATTGGGAATATGCCGAACGCCTTGCCGCCGCATATCCCGATATCAAGGTCGAACCCGACCGCATCTTCGTGCGAGACGGTCCGGTATTCAGCTCGGCAGGCGTGACCGCGGCAATCGATCTCGCCTTTTCGCTGATCGAGGAGGATCACGGGCGCGCCTTGGCGCTGTGGGTGGCACGTCGGCTGGTCGTCTTTCTGAAGCGGCCCGGCGGCCAGTCGCAGTTCAGCGCGGCCCTGACCGCGCAGACCTCGGCGACCAGCCCGATCGACAGGATAAGACTGCACATTCTTGAAAACCCGCGGGCGCATCTGAGTCTCGAGGCGCTTGCCGACGTGGCCGGCGTGAGTGCTCGCCACCTGTCTCGGCTGTTCCGCGCCGAGCTGGGAATGACCCCGGCTGCCTATGTCGAATTGACCCGGATCGATATCGCGCGACGGCTGCTGGAAGACAGTACAGCGCCGATCAAGACGATCGCCTATGCCGCAGGCTTCGGATCGACGACGACGCTCAGGCGCGCATTTCTGCGCAGGATCAGCGTTCCGCCTCTCCAGTATCGCCTGCGGTTCCAGACCACGGGGTCAGGAGACGCGAACGACGCCGAAAGCGCCGCCACTTTGTCCTGAAACGTCGCTCCGTCGACATTGAAGCGCTCGCCTCCCGACCGCATCGTCGCGCCCGGAGGCCATGACATGCGACTCGAACCCGGAAGTAGAGCAACGAATCTCGTGAGACGTTTTCCCCCCACTCCGAAGACCTCCGGATCTGCCAAGGGATTGGCCGCGCCCGACGGGATAGAAGCGGATGCATCTCCAAAGGTTGACGTAGCCCTCGCGCTGCCCGACCGGCCCGCCGCGTGCGAGCTTCTGGCGCAGCAATGCCAATCCAGGATCGATGGTCTTTCCCCGCGCCAACGCGATGTGCTTGTGGGTCTGGTCGCTGGTCACAGCAACAAGCAGATCGCACGAATACTGGGAATCAGCCCCCGAACGATTGAGATCTATCGCGCCGACATGATGGACCGGCTCAAGGCCCGCACGCTGGCGCACGTGCTGCACATCGCCTTCGTTGCAGGATTGGCGCCCGCCGACACGATTTCGCTCGGAAATGGCTGAATGAGCCGAGATCCGCATTTCAGGGGGCAATGGCGATAATGAGGTTCTGGAACGTCAGGCGCGCGGCGCTGCCCGTGATAGTGTCCGAAGACGCCTCCGTGCCTCCCGCGTCCACCGCCGCCCTCGTCATGGCGCAGTGTGGAGAAGGCGTTCTGATCGCCGACCTACGCGCGCGGGGACACCCGATCGTGAGCGTCAACGCCGCCTTCGAGACGATCACGGGTTATTCGGCCCGCGAGGCGGTCGGGAAGAATTGCCGCTATCTCCAGGGCAGCGACCGGTTGCAGCCCGAAATTGACGAAATGCGGGCCGCCCTGGCGGATGCGCGCGCTTGTTCGGTGACACTGCGCAACTATCGCCGCGACGGCACCATGTTCCGGAACGCGTTGCGACTCATGCCGCTTCGCGATGAGGCTGGCGACGTCACGCACTTCCTGGGGCTGATGCGTGACGTGACCCATGCAGTGGGCGTGGATCGCCTGACCGGGCTGCTCGATCGCTACGGCCTGCTCGATCGGCTTGCGGCAGGGGACGGTCCGAAGGCCGGCGTTCTACTGATGGTCAAGCTCGACATCGTCCGCTTCCACGATGTCAATAATGGCTTCGGTTATGAGGTGGGTGACGCACTGCTTTGCGCGACTGCCGCGCGTCTGGCGACGCTGCCTGCAATTGCCGTTTCGCGGGTCGGCACAAACAGTTTCGCCCTCGCGTTCGAACTCGATGATCCCGGCCGCGCCGCCAGCGTGGTCGACGATGTGCTGGAACTGCTCAAGCCGCGCTTTGTACTCCCGGGCGCGGTGCTTGCGGTCCAGTTCGCAGCAGGTTTTGCCATGGGGCCTTCTCGCGGCGACCCGCTTCAACTCGTTCGGCAAGCGGGCGCGGCGCTGCAGCGATCGAAGACGAAGCCCGCCCATGCGCCACACGCCTTTGCAGCTGCGGACGAGCGGGACGCGCGCAACCGCATCCGGCTGGCGAGCGAGCTGCAAACCGCTGTCGAGAACCAGGAGCTGCTGTTCCACTATCAGCCGCAGGTGGATCTCGCCACCGGGGACCTAGTCGGAGCCGAGGCTCTTCTGCGGTGGAACCACGGCGCGTTCGGCCTGCAACCGCCCGCCCGGTTCATTGGCATCGCTGAGGAAACCGGCGCGCTCCTGGAAATCGGGGCCTGGGGCCTACGCACGCTCGCTGCCTATGCTGCGCAGGTCAATCGCAACCGGCGCGCGTCGATCCGGTTTTCCCTGAACGTATCGGTGCTGGAGTTCATGCAGCGCGACATGGTGGGATTCGTCCGCCAGGTGCTCGACGAGACCGGCTGCCGACCCGAGTGGCTGACGCTGGAGCTAACCGAGAACCTGATGGTCCCGGAGCCGGAGAATATCCGTCGCGCATTCGAGGATCTGCGCCGCCTGGGGATCGGTATCTCGATCGACGACTTCGGCACAGGCTATTCCAACCTTCGCTATCTGGAGAGCTTTCCGCTCAACGAGATTAAGGTCGATCGAAGCTTCGTGCATGACGTTGCCCATAGCGTGGGCAAGCGCGTCATCGTGGAGAGCGTCGTCAAACTCGGCGCCGCGCTCGATATTCGCGTCGTCGCAGAAGGGATCGAGACCGAGGCCGAACGCGCGATCATGCGGGCGCTGGGCTGTTCCGTGGGCCAAGGGTATCTCTTCGCCGCGCCTCTCGACGAGCACCAATTCCGCAAGCTGCTCGACCAGGGGCTTATTCTGCGCGAGGCGTGGGATGCACGGCGGCTTCTGATGATGCTCGATCGTGGTGAGTTATAGCCATCTGGCCTCCCTACTCCGCTCCTGCCCGCAAGCCGGGGAGCCCCTCACACATTGGTGCCCCCGCATAACGCACGGTTGAGTAGCACCAAGACTCCCTCTAGACGCGGCTGGACCGTGCCAAGCCTTCACGCCCTCGCCAATCCCGCGCGCTTCCTGAAGCTCGCCCGGCCGCTGACCCCCGCCTTGCTCTGGGCGGGCGTGGCGCTGCTCGCGGTCGGCCTGTGGGGCGCACTGTTCCGGATTCCGCCCGATTATCTGCAGGGCGAGACCGTCCGCATCCTCCACATCCATGTGCCGACCGCGACGCTCGGCATGGGCGGCTGGACCGGCATCGCTTTGTCCTCGATCGTCTTCCTCGTCTGGCGGCATCCGCTCGCCATGATCGCCGCCCGCGCCATTGCGCTGCCGGGCGCGGTGTTTGCCGGCCTGTGCCTCGTCACCGGATCGATCTGGGGGCGGCCGACCTGGGGCACCTGGTGGCAATGGGACGGGCGGCTGACCTCGATGCTGCTGCTGTTCTTCGTCTATCTCGGCTTCATGGCGCTCACCCGCGCCGATGCCGAGCGCGGCGGGGACGGGCGCATTCCCGCGCTCTACGGCGTCGCCGGATCGGTGCTGCTGCCGATCATCCGCTATTCGGTCGTGTGGTGGAACACGCTCCACCAGGGCCAGAGCATCAGCCTGACTGGCGGATCGAGCATCGACGGGTCGATCCTCTGGCCCTTGCCCTTCACCCTGCTCGGCTTCTCGCTGATCTTCGCCGCCGTGGTGCTGATGCGGATGCGCACCCTGCTGGCGACGGCCAAGGCCGAGGCGCGCATGCGGCGGATGGCGCTATGAACCCCTGGCCGTTCGTGATTGGCGCTTATGGCGTGACCTTCGCGGGCGTCGCCGCTCTGGTGCTGTGGAGCTGGCTGGCGATGCACGAGAGCGAGAAGAAATGAAGGCCAAGCACCAACGGCTCACGCTCGCGCTGCTCGCTTTGGTGGCGGTCGGCGGCGCGGCCGTGCTCGCGCTCTCCGCGCTCAAGGATCAGGCGGCGTTCTTCTACGCGCCCGGCGACGTCAGGAAGGACGGCCTGCCGCTCGGCCGCGCGGTGCGGCTCGGCGGCATGGTCGAGGGCGGATCGATCAAAAGGCAGCCCGACGGCATCTCGATCCGCTTCACCGTCACGGACGGCGTCGCCACCGTGCCGGTTGCCTTCCGGGGCATCGTCCCCGACCTGTTCCGCGAGAAATCGGGCGTCGTCGCGGAGGGCAGTTTCAATCCGGACGGCAGCTTCACCGCGACCAATCTGCTCGCCAAGCATGACGAGAAATATATGCCGCCCGAAATCGCCGGGAAGATGCACGAGACCAGGTCGCTGAAACCATGATCGCCGAGGCTGGCCTTGCTGCGCTCTGGTTCGCGGCGGCGCTCGCGGCGCTGCAGCTGGTGCTGGCGGCCGTGGGCGTCAGGCGGACGCTCGCCCCCGCCTCAGCCAGCGTGGCGAACGAGGAATTGACCGGCCAGATCCTGTCGGCGGTGCGCCCGGTCGCGGTGGTGCAGGGGCTGCTCGCCACGCTTGCGCTCCTGCTGCTGATCGCGGTGTTCGTCCGCTCCGACATGTCGGTGCTGCTGGTCGCCGAGAACAGCCATTCGGACAAGCCTTTGCTCTACAAGATCGCGGGCGCCTGGGGGAATCACGAGGGCTCGATGCTCCTCTGGGTGACGATCCTCGGTCTGGCCGGTGGTGCGGTCGCCATTCTCGAGCACCGGCTGGCACGGCCGACCTTGATCGCGACGCTCGGCGCCCAGGCCTTCATCGCGCTGGGTTTTTATGCCTTCCTGCTCCTGTCCTCCAACCCCTTCACCAGGCTCGATCCGGCCCCGATCGACGGCAACGGCCTGAACCCGCTGCTGCAGGACCCCGGCTTGGCCTTCCATCCGCCGACGCTCTATATCGGCTATGTCGGCATCTCGGTCGCCTTCTCCTTCGCCGTCGGCGCGCTGGTGACCCGCGATGTCGGGCCGGCTTTCGCGCGCGCGATGCGGCCCTGGGTGCTCGGCGCCTGGATCTTCCTTACCCTCGGCATCACCGCCGGCAGCTATTGGGCCTATTATGAGCTCGGCTGGGGCGGCTGGTGGTTCTGGGATCCGGTCGAGAATGCCTCGCTGATGCCCTGGCTCGCCGCGACGGCCCTGCTTCATTCGGTGACGGTACTGGCGACTCGCGACGGCCTGCGCGCCTGGACGGTGATGCTTGCGGTGGTCGCCTTCTCGATGTCGATGATCGGCACCTTCCTGGTCCGCTCCGGCATCCTGACCAGCGTCCACGCCTTTGCCGTCGATCCGAAGCGCGGTGCCTTCATCCTGGCTTTGCTCGCCCTCTATATCGGCGGCGCCTTGCTGCTGTTCGCGGCACGGGTCGGCACGGTGCGTGAGGGCAGCCGGTTCGATCTGGTCAGCCGCGAAGGCGCGCTGGTCGCCAACAATCTTCTGCTCTCCGTGGTTCTCGGCATCGTGCTGATCGGGACGCTCTACCCGATCGTCGCTGCCGGCATGGGCGTGCAGCTCTCGGTCGGCCCGCCTTTCTTCGACAAGACGGCCGGGCCGGTCGCGTTGATCCTGGTCGCGATCATGGGTGCGGGGCCGCTGATGCGCTGGCGCCGCGATGACGCCAATGCCGTGCTGGGCCGGATGATCGCCCCGGTGGCCGTCGCAGGCGTGACCTTTGCCGCGTTCCTGGCGCTCGGCGGCGGCATCGGCATTCTGCCGCTGCTCGGCCTGACCCTCGCGGCCGGGCTGGCGGCGGGCAGTGTCGCGCCCTTGTGGAAGCGCGATCTCAGGCGCACGCCTTTGTTCACTTGGGGCATGGTGACCGCACATTTCGGCATCGCGGTGAGCCTCGCCGGCATGGCCTCGGACAGCGCCTTCACCCAGCAGACCCTGGTCGCCGCGCGGATCGGCGAACCGCAACGCGTCGGGCCCTATACCATCACGCTCGCGGGCATCCGCCCGGTGATCGGCCCGAACTGGTCGGCGATCGAGGGCAAGCTGATCGCCCGGCGCGGCAATGGCGACCCCTTCGTCCTGCGCCCCCAATCGCGCTTCTTCGCCTCGCCGCCGACCGTCACCAGCGAATCCGCGATCGCGACGCGGCTCGACGGGCAGCTTTACACCGTGCTCGGCCAGGCCGACGATCAGGGCCGCTGGCAGTTGCGGCTGTGGTGGAAGCCGTTCGTCACCTTGATCTGGTTGGGCGGCGCGTTGATCGCTTTCGGCGGCGCGCTCTCGCTGCTCGGCCGCGTGCGGCGTGAGCGCCGCGCGGCGCTGCGGGAGGACGAGGCGTGAGACCGATGCTGCTCTGGCTGCCCTTTGGGGGCTTCGCGCTGCTGTTCGCGGTCGTGGCGAGCGGGCTGATCGCGCCGGCCGACCGCACGGTGAAGTCGGCGATGGTAGGCAAGCCGCTCCCGACCTTCGCACTTCCCGGGATCGTCCCGAACAAGCCCGGTCTCGCCAGCGCGACCTTCCAGCAGGGCAAGCCGCGCCTGCTCAACGTGTTTGCGAGCTGGTGCATTCCCTGCATCGCCGAGGCGCCGCAGCTGATGCGCCTGAAGCAGATGGGCGTGCCGATCGACGCGATCGCGATCCGGGATACCGGCCCGGCGATCCAGGGTTTCCTGCGCCGCAACGGCGATCCCTATGAGCGGATCGGCGACGACAAGGTCAGCGCCGTGCAGCTCTCGCTCGGCTCCTCGGGCGTGCCGGAGACCTTCGTGATCGACGGGCAGGGCCGCATCGTGCAGCAGCATATCGGCGACATCCGTGAGGATGACGTACCGAAGATCCTCGAAGCGTTGCAGGGCGTGCAATGAAGCGGGCCGCGCTCCTTCTGGCGTTGCTCGCCGTACCTCTCCATGCCGACAGCGGCCTGCCGCAGGCCGCGCTTGCCAACACCCAGCTGCGTGACCCCGCGCTGGAGGCCAGGGCGCAGGCGTTGATGGTGACGTTGCGCTGCCTCGTCTGCCAGGGCCAGTCGATCGCCGACAGCGATGCCGACATGGCCGGCGACATGCGCGCGCTGGTGCGGCAAAGGATCGCGGCGGGGGAAAGCCCGGATTCGGTGCGGCGCTGGCTGATCGAGCGCTATGGTGATTATGTGACCTATGATCCGCCCTTCAACGGGACGACAGCCGCGCTGTGGCTCGCGCCACTGGCGATGCTCGGCATCGGCGCGTGGCTGGCGCGCGGCAGCTTCAAGCGGCGGCGGGTCTGATGGGCTGGCTCATGCTCGCCCTGATCGGCATCGCTGCGGCGCTGGCCCTGTGGCTCGGTGGTGTCGCACGGTCGCTCTGGACCTTCGCCGGGGCGGCGATGATGCTCGGCGCGACCGGCTATGCGCTGCAGGGCAGGGCGACGCTCCCGGGCCACCCGGTCGCCAGCAATGCCGAGCCGATCGAGGTCGATCCGGCGATGGTCGAGCTGCGCGATTCGATGCTGGGCCGCTTCACCGCGGACGGCGCCTATCTGACCGCCGCCGACGGGATGACACGCTCGGGTGACACGAAGAGCGCGGTGCAGTGGGTTATCGCGGGCACGAACAAATATCCGCGCAGCATCGCGCTGTGGACCGGCCTGGGATCGGCGCTCCAGATGCACGACGGTACGGTATCGCCGGCGACCCTGCTGGCGTTCAAGCATGCAGCGCAGCTGAACCCGCGTCACCCGGCGCCGCCTTATTATCTCGGTCTCGCCTATATCCGGTCGGGCGACTATGCGGCGGCGCGGCCTTATTGGGCGCGCGCTCTGGCACTGTCGCCGCCGGACAGGTCCTATCGCAAGGAAATCGCGTTCCAGCTCGGCCGGCTCGATCTGTTCCTGGCAGCGGCGGAGCGCGCCCAGACCCCCGGAGCGCCGCAGGAATAGTCCCGGCAGGCTCGGCCGCTTGATTCAAACGTCGGCGCGGCCCGCTAAAGCCGCGACGATGACCGGCTATCCCTCAACCCTGCCAGGGCTCGAACGGCAGATCGAGCGCTTCCGCCACTGCCTGGTGCCGGATCTTGCCGCCCGAGACGTTGAGGCCGTTCGCCAGATGCGGATCGGCCTTCATCGCCTGCTCGGCGCCGAGCTTCGCCAGCTTCATCACGAACGGCAAAGTCGCATTGTTGAGTGCGAAGGCCGAGGTGCGGGCGACCGCGCCGGGCATGTTGGCGACGCAATAATGGATCACGCCGTCGACCTCGAACACCGGGTCCTCATGCGTGGTCGCATGGCTGGTCTCGAAGCAGCCGCCCTGGTCGATCGCGATGTCGACCAACACCGATCCGCGTTTCATCGTCTTGAGCATCTCGCGCGTCACCAGCTTCGGCGCTGCCGCACCCGGCACCAGCACTGCGCCGATGACGAGATGGGCATTCTTCACCGCCGCCGCGATCGCCGCCTTGGAGGCATAAGCCGTCTTGATCTGGCTGCCGAAGAACATGTCGAGCTCGGCGAGCCGGGCGTTCGAGATGTCGTAGATCGTCACATCGGCGCGCATGCCGACCGCCATCTGCGCTGCGTTGACGCCCGAGACGCCGCCACCGAGGATCGCGACCCGCGCCGGCGCCACGCCGGGCACGCCGCCGAGCAGTACGCCGCG
>NZ_JAQGLC010000094.1 GCF_028293085.1 Sphingomonas bacterium | reverse complement strand
TTGGGCGCGTAGCCCTTCACGAAGGGGCGATGGGAGTAGCTTTCGAAATAGACCATGCCCGCGTCGCGCCAATAGATGGATTCGCGCTTCTCGGTATCGAGATAGGCGGTGACCGCGTCGAACCGCTCCTGGTCGACCTGCCCCTTCAGCGAGGCCCAGTCCGCCCGGTTGCGGTCGACCGCCTCGATCCCGCCGGTGTAGCGATAATAAAGCTCGTCCCACAGCGTCCGGCCGGACTTCATCCGATAGTCCCAGGGCAGGTGGTGGAACCATAAAAGATAACGGTCGGGCGTGGTCTTCGGATCGGCCCATAATGTCGACAATGGCGCATGATATTGCCCCACCGCGTCGCTGCCGGTGGCGGTGCGATCGAAGCCGACCCCGTCCGCCGCGGCGCGGTTGAACCAGCCCGACATCCAGTCGGTCCGCCGGGCCACCATATCCCACATGCCCGGCCCGAAATGGGTGTCGCGCTGCATCATGAAGGCGAGGCCGAGCGGCATCGAATAATCGACCATCGCATCATAGGAGCGGAGCATCATGCTTGTGCTGGTCGCAACCAGCGTCGGCGAGTTCCCAAGCGTCATCCGCGTCCATTCGGTCGCGGTGGTGCGCGCGGTGAGGTACGGGTCCCACGCCATGCGGCCGAAACTGTACCAGTTCGCCTGGTTGAAGATCGATCCGCTCCAGTCGCGGTCGCTACCGGTATTGGCGACGCCCGCCACGCCGGTGAGCTTGTGCGGATCGAGGGTGCCGTCGATCACCTTGGCGACGGTCGAGCCCGGGCCCTGTTCATAGGTGTCCGACGAGAGAAACTCCTCGTAGCGCACCCCGGTGAAGGACATCTCCGACGCCTGGCCGAGATATTCCTTGGTGATCGGGAATTCGGGCATCAGGGCGGTCTTCGGCATCGCCCCGAACAACGGGTGGAAAGGCTCGCGCGGCTGGAAATCGAACGGGCCGTCCTTGACCTGAATGATGACATTGTCGCGGAACTGGCCGTCGAACCCGACGAACTCCTTATACGCCTGGACCGCGCGCTCCTTCTTCAAATCGCCGTGCGAATCGGCATAGACGAAGGCGCGGTACATCACGATGCCGTGATGGGGGGCGAGCAGATCGCCGAACATGTTGGCGCCGTCGGCGTGCGTCCTGCCATATTGCTGCGGGCCGGGCTGGTCCTCCGAGCTCGCCTTGACCAGGAAGCCGCCGAAATCGGGGATGGCGCGGTAGATCATCGCGATCTCGTCCGCCCACCATCTGCGCACCGCCGGATCGGTCGGGTCGGCGGTCTTCAATCTCCCCAGCGCCATCGGCGCGGTGAAGCGCGGGCTGAGATAGACCTTGATCCCGTAGGGCCGCCACGCCGCCGCCAGCGCCGCGACCTTCTCGATATAGAGCGGCGTCAGGATATCGTCGGTCGAGTTGACGTTGTTGAGCACCGCGCCGTTGATGCCGATCGAGGCATTGGCGCGGGCATAGTCCACATAGCGCGGCTGGATATGCGCGGGCAGAGTCTGCCATTTCCACAGACTGGAGCCGGCATAGCCACGCTCGATGCTGCCATTGAGATTGTCCCAGTGATTGAGCACGCGGAGCATCACCGCCGGGGACGAGGCCAGATCGAGCTTGTCGATCGGCTGGCGGGTCTGGAGCAGGCGCAGAAAGGCGAAGCTGCCATAGAGCACGCCGAGATCGTCGTTCGACGCGATCACCGTGAAGGGCTTGCCGCCGATGCTGATCGAGCGGATCAGATAGCCATCGGTGCGCAGGTTTCCGAGCGGCAGACCCAGCCCCGCGATCACCGGTGACGAGGCCGGCGTGCCGAACAGGATCGCGCCCGCGACCGGATCGCTTCCGACGGGAACGGCATGGCCAAGCAATCCACCCAGGCCGCGCGCCAGTTCCGCCTGCGCTGCGTCGAGCGAAGGCGACGGCTTGCCCGGCACCAGCGCCGTCACGGCCGGGCCGTAACGCCCCTGCCATTCGGCCTCGACCGGCTGATAGCGCAGCCAGAGCTCATAGCCGTCCTCGGCCTGCGCGGCGCCCGCCATGCCGAGCAGGGCCAGGAGGATCAGGCCTTTCAGCCAGGCGGAGACGCGCATCCTATTTCCAATATTTCGAGGCGAACTGGATGAAGTACGGCCAGTTGGGATTTGGCGTGTGCCCCTCGGTATGCTGGCGAAAGCCGATATCGCCGTCGCCGAGATAGGTGAGGATCGGCGGGAACTGCGTGGTCTGCAGCCCCTTCTTGCCGAGCAGGGTCCAGACCGGGCTGGCGGCCGCGGACGACAGGAACATGCCGCGCGCATCGACCCAGCCATCGCCAGGGATGGCGCTCGCCGGCGTCATGATCAGCGCGCCGCCGCCGACGAACAGCGGGCGGGGCGCGACCATCGCGATCAGCTCATGGCTGTCGACCGGCATCTCGTTGGCGGTGTGGCCGGCGGCGGCATATTTCAGGAAATTGCCGGCGAACCAGTGGAATTCGTTGGCGGCGGCGAGATTGGGCACGCCCTCGCCGAAATTGCGGCGATAGAGCGCAGCGCCCCCCGCGCCCGACGAACTGATGAAGCCGGTGGCGAAGCGCGGATCATAAGCGAGCGCCACCAGAGCCGCCTTGCCCCCGCGCGAATGGCCGAAGATCGCGACCTTCTCCGCGTCCACATCCGCATCGGTGGCGAGATAGTCGAGCCCCCGGCTCGCGCCCCAACCCCAGGCGCGCAGCACGCCCCAATCATCGAGGCTGCGCGGCTGGCCCTTGTTGACCAGACCGATAATGCCCTGGGCCAACCCGGCGGCATTGTCCGCCTGCACGCTGGCGGTATCGAGCGTCGCGAAGCCCCAATTCTTCGCCAGCAGTTGCTCGCGGTAATCGGGGCCCGGCGGCGGGGCGAACGCAGGCGCGCCCGGCGGGCGGGGCCGTGGATTGACCGAGCCGAACGACATGACGATGGGCACGTGCCTGCCCGCCTTCGCGGCGGGCGTCGTCACGTTCATCAGGATATCGACGGCGATCCCCGGTGCCGCGCTGTTGTCAACATGGCCGACCAGTTTCTTGGTGACGACCGGCGTCGACCCGATCGTCTCGTTCACCGTCTCCGCCACGCGCCAGGTGACGGTCGGCACGATTGCCGGCACCCGGCCATAGACCTCGCGGTCGAATTGCTCGGCGATTTCGGCGCGGCGCGCGGGCCAGGTCGCCCTGGTCACCTTTACGCCGGCATCATTGGTCAGCGGATCGGGGAGTGTGGGGAAGGGATTGGCCCGCGCCTCGTCGAAATTGGCGAAGTCCGGCTTCGAAGGATCACGCGCCGAGACGCTCGGGGTCAGCGCGGTGATGCCGAGCAGCCCCATCTCGCGGGCACGCTCGGCCTCGGATGCGGCGGCGATCCGCTCACGCTCCGGGTCCGCCGGCGGCGCGGCCTGAGCCGGCGTGGCAAGCGTCGTCTGCGCAGCAGGGAACGCCGGCACGGCCAGCACGGCGGATGTCAGCAAGGCACTAGTGATGCTGAAAACGCGTCCCTTCACGATCTCTCTCCTGATGTCCCGATCGTCATCCTTCGCGCCCGCCCTTGCGGGTCGCCGCGTCCCGTTGGGTAAAAGCGGCAGGGCGACGCCGGAGCGGCGCCCTGCCGAGGTGTCCCGCGCTCGGGGAGCAACGGGAGGGGTAGGGTCGGCGCCGAAAGATCAGCGCCGGTAGAGCGGCATCGTCCCCGCGACCTTGGTGCGCAGGCGGTAGATGCTGGTCGATCCGGTCAGATAGAGGACATGGCCGTCCTCGCCGAAGGCGAGGTTTGCCGTCACTTCGGGCATCTTGATCAGTCCCAGGACCTTGCCCTGGGGCGAGATGATGCGGATGCCGCCGGGGCCGGTGCTCCAGACGTTTCCGGCCGTGTCGGTCTTCAGCCCGTCCGGGCCGCCGCGGCCCATGCCGCGGTCATAGGCGAACAATATGCGCGGGTGGGACAAGGCGCCGTCCTTGCCCACGTCATAGGCGCGGGTGAACATCTCGGGGCCATAGCTGTTGACGTAGAAAATCTTGCCGTCGGCCGAGAAGGCGAGGCCGTTGGGCAGCTTCAGGTCGGTGACCATCGGCGTGAGCTTGCCTTTGGCGTAGCGATAGACTGCGGCGAAGGGCTGCTCGAGCGGCGGCGAAGGCTCCATGTTCATCGGGCCGAAGGGCGGATCGGTGAACCACAGGGCTCCGTCCTTTGCGAAGACCAGGTCGTTCGGGCTGTTGATCTTCTTGCCGTTGTAGGTGCTCAGGAACGGCTGAATGTGCAGGTTCGCGTCGAGCCGCGACAGGTTGCGGCCGCCCTGCTGGGCATAGATGACGGTGCCGTCCTTGTCGGTGACCATCGCGTTCGGGCCGAGCGTCTTGCCGGGCTTGGGATTGGGGTAGCCGCCGGCATGATCGACCAGCAGCTCGACCTTGCCGTCGGGCGTGACCGCGCGGATCTCCTCGCCGCCAACGTCCGAGAACCACAGCCGCCCCTGGCGCCACATCGGCCCTTCGACGAACTTGAAGCCGGTCGCGACCTTCTCGACCTGCGCATCCGGCGCGATCAGCGCGTCGAGCGCGGGATCGAGCCGAACGATCTCCGCGGTCGCGGGCGCCGCCGGCGCGGTCTGCGCCAGCGCGGCGCCGACTGCGGCGATCCCCGCCCCCATTGCGAGCGCGTATTTCAGAACCGATTTCATGCCTCTTCCCCTCCTGAGGGTGGATTTCCGGTTTTTACGTCTTCACTTGGCGGCGGTCTTGGCCGGCTCCACTCCGTAATTGTTCGCCAGATAGTCGATCACGATGTTGGTCTCGTCGGGCGACAGTTCTGCACCGCGATCGACCATCAGCTGCACCGTCGCCGCCCAGTCGTCGGGCGCGCGGTGCTGGTTGAAGACGCTCGCCGTGGTGTGACAGACGCTGCAGCGTTCCTTGATGATCGCCAGCCCCGGCCCCACCGGCGGCTCGGCCGTCGCAGGCGCCGCGGCGGCCGGCGGAGCGACCGGCGCGGTCTGCGCCTCCAGCCCGCGCGTCGCCACCACGGCGAACGCCACCGCCATCACTGCCCCGGCAAGCTTTCGTGCACTCGACATCCTGATACTCCAGTTACAAAACTACTTCGGAAGCGCGAAGGCAATGACCTCGTCGCTGGTCACCGGGGATCCGTTGAACCCGCCGGTATCGACCGCCGCGACGAATTGCCGCCCGCTATTGCCTTGATAGGTGATCGTCGACCCGTAGATCGCCGCCGGCAAGGGCGCCGTCCATTTGATCTCGCCCGTCCGCGTGTCGAACGCGCGCATCTTGTTCTCGTCGGTGCTGCCGAAGAAAGCGAGCCCCGTCACCGTGGCGATCGGCGCGCCCGAGCTCAGCCGCCCGGTATCACGCTTGCCCTCGGGCAGGCTGTCGGTGGTGCCGAGCGGGCGGCGCCACGCGATCCTGCCGCTGTTGACGTCGACCGCGATCATCTCGCCCCAGGGCGGCGGGCCGCACGGCGTGCGCGTCTCGCGGTCCATCAGATAGGCATAGCCGCGCGCCAGATCCCACGACCCGTTGGCCTGCTTCGCCAGCTGCTGCGGGCTGGCCAGCGAATTGACGTTGGTGATGTACAGCCCGAGCCTGGGATCGAAGGCGCCCCCGCCATAATCGATCCCGCCGAGGCTGCCCGGGAAGAAGGCGACCGCCGAATCGGCGCGGAGCGGCTGGAACATCTTGCTCGGCACGACGTGGTAATCGTCGACGACCTTCTGGCAGCGCTCCTTCATCTCGGGCGTGATCGCCGCGAGATCGGCCATCTCGAACGACAGCCGGGTGAGCGGTGGCGGTGCCGAGGGCATGGGCTGGGTCGGCGAGGGATGCTCGCCGGGGATATCGGTGTCGGTCGGGACCGGCACTTCCGTGACGTCGTAGATCGGCTTGCCGGTGACCCGGTCGAGCATGAACATGATCGCCATCTTGCTCATCACGGCGATCGCGGGGATGGTCCGGCCGTTCTTCTTCACGTCGATCAACGTCGCGGCGGGCAGATCGACGTCCCAGATGTCGTGATGGACGACCTGGAAATGCCAGAGATATTTGCCGTTGTTCGCGTCGACCGCGACGATCGAATTGCCGAACAGATTATTGCCCTTGCGGTCCCCGCCCCAGCGATCGAAGCTCGGCGCCGCGACCGGCAGATAGGCGATGCCGCGTTTCTCGTCGACGACGATCTGGGTCCAGACATTGACGCCCGAGCGGCCCTTCCAGCTGTCGCCTTCCCAGCTGTCATTGCCGAACTCGCCGGGCTGCGGCACGGTGTGGAAGGTCCAGACCAGCTTGCCCGACCGCGCATCCCAGGCGCGGACATCGCCCTTCGCACCCAGCGACGGCGTTTCCTGCACGCGCGATCCGGTGATGATCAGGTCGCCGTAAATGGCAGGCGGCCCTGACATGCCATATTGCGACCTGGGATTGCCGTTCATGATCTCGGGCGTTTTCATGTCGACGACCCCATCCTCGCCGAAGCCCGGCACCGGCACGCCGGTCGCGGCAGCGAGCGCGATCAGGCGGCCCGAACGGGTGCCGAACACGATCTCCGGCTTGGCCCGGCCCGAGCCCGGCCAATATTGCACGCCGCGAGTCGAGGCCTGGTCGCGCTCGGGCAGCGTATAGGCCCAGAGTTCCTTGCCGGTATCGGCGTCGAGCGCGACGACCTTGCCGTAGGGCGACGGGAAATACATCACGCCCTTGATCACGATCGGCGTCGCCTGCGACGAGGAGAAGCCGGTGCGCTTGAAGGTCGCCGGCAGGTTGGCCGGCATTGGCGGCGGCACATAATCCGCCGGCCGCATATGATAGGTCCAGGCGACCTGGAGCTTGCTCACATTCTCCGGCGTGATCTGGGTGAGCGTCGAGTAACGCTTCGCTCCCTGATCGTTGCCATAGCTCGGCCAGTCAGCCCCGGCAGGGCCCGCGGCGTGGAGGACGGTGGCAGTGGCGGCAATCGCGACCCCCGCGAGCAACGAAGAGAGCCTCAACGCGCAACCCTCGGGCGCGCGGCCAACGCGGCCATGTACGATGCCTTGGACGCAAGGTCCCTGGCCACACCGATCACCATCATATCCAAGGGAGTACTTCCTGTTGCTTTCATTGATCGGGATTGGCCCACGTCCACGGGAATGACGTCGCCGCTATGAATGGCCGCTGTCTCGGTACCGACGGTCACCTCGCCGTCGCCCGAAAGGACCAGATAGACTTCGCTCATCTCCGGGATCGCGCGCGCGCCGACCGAGGCGCCGGCGGGGAGGCGGAGATGATCGACATAGAACCAGGGCGTCGCGAACACGCTCGGCTCGAGCGCGCGGCGATAAAGGGCAGTGCCCGTCCCGCCGTCCATGCCTGCCACCGGCCGCAGCAGCGCCGGATCGAACCGCGCCAAGATGAATTGCGGGATCGGATCGAGCGGCACGCCGACGCGCGGATCGTTCAGGTTGAACGCGTCATAGGTCTTGGTGAGGCCAACATTGATATTGACCCATTGCACAGGCTTGTCACTGGCATTGTAGATGCCGTGGGCGTGCCCCATCCGGTCGGGAACCGCCGCCGGCCCCTGCAACAGCGAGGTGCGACCGTCGATCGTGAACTGCGCCTCGCCGTCGAGAATGACGAACATCTCCTCGCAGTTGTTGTGGAAATGCTCGCCGATCCCGCTCTTCGGGGCGATCACGCCGCGGTGGACGAAGATCAGGTTGGAGCTGAGCGCATCGGCGCCGAAGATCGGACCGAACTCCATCGATCCCGCACCGTTGTGGACAGCCTCGCTGTGACGATATTTCGCGGGATCGGTATGGCCGATGCGCTGGGCCAGCGGCTTGACGGGTGTCGGGGCCACGGACTGCCCAAAAGCAGCGCCGCCATAGAGCATCGGCGCGACGAGCGCGCACGCCAGAAACTGTTTCCTCAACCAGGTTCTCCCCGAGACATTCCAGCCACGCCCTTGCGAGCCCGGCTGAGCCGTTGTTCTTTCTTTCCACCAATGCTAGCAGGGCGCAATATCATATACAATATGATCCTGTGGCGATCTGCCGCCGGACGCGTGGTGGCGAGGGGACGATCATGACGGCGATTGGGGGGCGCACCCGGGTGCGGGTCTTGTTGATTTTCATGCTGTTCCTGCTGAGCGCGGTCGCGTTCCTGGATCGCACCAACATCTCCATCGCCGGCGTGCAGATGCGGCAGGAATATGGGCTTGATCAAAGCCATCTCGGCTGGGTCTTCAGCGCTTTCCTGATCGGCTATGCGGCGTTCCAGGTTCCGGCCGGCTGGCTCGCCTGGCGCTACGGGCCGCGCCGCGTGCTGACGATCGGCATCATCTGGTGGGGCATATTGAGCGTCGCGACCGCGCTGGTTTCGCCGCAAAGCACCCACGCGCTGGTGCTGCTGATGTCGGTCCGCTTCCTGCTCGGCGCGGGCGAGGCGGTGATGTACCCCGCGGGCAACCAGTTCATCTCGCGCTGGATCCCGGTGCAGGAACGCGGCAAGGCCAATGGCTGGATCTTCGCCGGCGTCGGCGCAGGCTCGGCGCTCAGCCCGCCTTTGATCACGCTGATCATCGCGGGTTACGGCTGGCGCGCCGCTTTCTACGCCTGTGCAGCGATCGGCCTGGTCGCCGCGCTCGCCTGGTTCATCCTCGCTCGCGACAAGCCCGAAGAGCATTCCGGCGTCTCGCCCGGTGAGCTCGCCCATATCCGCGCCGGCCTGGTCGCGCCCGGCGCGCCGCGCACCGCAATTCCCTGGCGCGCGATCCTGACCAGCGGCAATGTCTGGGCGTTGTTCTTCAGCTATTTCGCGTTCGGCTATGTCGTCTGGATCTTCTTCAGCTGGTTCTTCATCTATCTCGCCGAGGCGCGCCACGTCGATCTGAAGGCGAGCGCCTTCTATTCCATGCTGCCGCCGTTGATGATGATGCTCGGCTGCCTGTCGGGCGGCTGGATCAGCGACCGGGTTACCGCGGCGCGCGGCCTCTATCTCGGCCGGTCTGGGCTCGCCATGGTGTCGTTCGCGCTCACCGCGGTCTTTCTCGTGCTCGGATCGATGGCGCAGAGCACCGGGCTCGCGGTGGTCGTCCTCGCCGGCGGCGCGGGCGCCATGTATCTCTCGCAAAGCTCCTTCTGGTCGGTCAGCGCCGATATCGCCGGGACCAATACCGGCGTGGTCGCGGGCTTCATGAACATGGGTTGCCAGATCGGCGGCGCGGTCACCTCCTCGCTCACCCCGGTGATCGCGGCGCATTATGGCTGGACGGCAGCCTTTGCGGTGGCCGGCGCGTTGGCGGTAGCGGGCGGGCTGATCTGGGCGCTGGTCAATCCCAACCGTCTCCTGATCGGGGGCACCTCCCATGGCGCGGACCCGATCGAGGCGATAGCCTGACACATTCGAACCAGACCGACGTAGGACAAGGAAACATTATGACGACGCTGCCGCTCTCGGGGATCCGGGTGCTCGATATCACCCAGGTTATGGCCGGTCCGTTCTGCTGCATGCTGCTCGGCGACATGGGCGCCGACGTGATCAAGATCGAACCGCCCAAGGTCGGCGATTCGACGCGCCACTCGATGGGCTTCCGCCTGAAGGGCGAGGACAGCCCGGGCTTCCTCGCGCTCAACCGCAACAAGCGCAGCATCACGCTCGACCTGAAGAACGATGCGGACCGCGACGTGCTCTATGCCCTGGTCAAGACCGCCGATGTGGTGGTCGAGAATGCCCGGCCCGGTGTCGCCGCCCGGCTCGGCATGGGCTACGAGACATTGCGCGAGCTCAACCCGCGGCTGGTCTATGCCAGCATCTCGGGCTTCGGCCAGACCGGACCCTGGGCGCAGCGGCCGGGTTTCGACCTGATCGCCCAGGCCATGTCGGGCGTGCTCAGCTCGAACGGCTTCCCCGGCATGGAGCCCGCCAAGAATTCGATCGCGGTCGCCGATCTCGGCGCCGGGCTGTTCTCGGTCTATGCGATCCTCAGCGCGATCATCGGCCGCGCGACATCCGGCGAGGGGCAATATATCGACGCCTCGTTGCTCGAGGCGGCCATGGGCCTGTCGATCTGGGAGACGACCGAGCTCTGGGGCACCGGCAAATCGCCAACCCCGATCGGATCGGCCAACCGCATGTCGGGGCCCTATCAGGCGGTGCTCGCGAAGGACGGCTGGTTCGTCATCGGCGCGGCCAATCAGGGCCTGTGGCTGACTTTCCTCAAGATCCTCGGCCGCGAGGAATTGCAGGACGTGCCGAACTATTCGACCAACGCCGCGCGCGTCGCCAACCGGATCGAGCTGATCGCCGATCTCGCCCCGACTTTCCTCACCCGCACCAAGCAGGAATGGATCGATGCGATGCTCGGCGCCGGGGTGCCCGCCGCCCCGATCCTCGATTACGAGCAGGCCATGGCGAGCGAGCAGGCGATCGCCCGCAACATGGTGATGGACGTGCCGCACCCGGCCGAGGGCACCTTCAAATCGCTCGGCTTCCCGGTGAAGATGATGGGCACCCCGCAGGAGGTCCGCCTGCCCCCGCCGCTGATCAACGAGCATGGCGAGGAGATTCGCCGCGAGCTGCGCGAGCAGGGCCTGTTGCCGCCCGAACAGGCGGAGGCGGCGGAATGAGCGGCCAGACGATCCTCGAGCGCGACGGCGCCATCGCCCGGGTGCGCTTCGACAACCCGGCGATGCACAATGCGCTGACCCACCAGATGTGGGTCGACCTGCACGACATCTGCGTCGAGCTGGCGGCCGATACGACCATCCGCGTCGTCACCTTCCGCGGCACGGGCGGCAAGGCGTTCATCTCGGGCACCGACATCAGCAGCTTCGCCGATTTCAGCAGCGGCGCGGACGGTGTCGCCTATGAGAACGAGATCGATATCTTCATGCGCTCGATCGACAAGATCCCCGCCACGACAATCGCGATCGTCGAGGGTTGGGCGGTCGGCGGCGGGATCAACATCTCCAGCGCCTGCGATTTCCGCATCGCGACGCCTGCCTCGAAGTTCGGCTCGCCGATCGGCCGCACCATCGGCAATTGCCTGTCGAGCAGCAGCTATGCCCGCGTCGGCGGCGCGGTCGGGGTGCAGATCGCCAAGCGCATGGTGCTGCTCGGCGAGATGATCACGGCGCAGGAACTGCTCGCCAGCGGCTTCCTCTACAGGATGGTGGAACCGGAAGAGCTGGACGCGGCGGTCGAGGCGCTGGTGCAGCGCGCGGCGGAGAATGCGCCGCTGACGACGCGGACGACCAAGGAGGCGATTCGCCGCATGACCTTCGACGCCCTGCCCGACATCCAGGACCTGATCGCCACCGTCTACGGCAGCAACGACTTCCGCCGCGGCGTGCACGATTTCCTCGCCAAGACGAAGAAGACCCCGATCTGGACGGGGGATTGATCCCTTGTTCCTCCCCGGGCTTGCCTGGGGAGGAATAAAAACGGCCGCCCCCTTGCGGGGGCGGCCGCCTCGCGACCCGAAAGCCTTACCAGCTCACGGCGATATATTTGGCCTCGGTATATTCGTGCAGGCCGTGGTGCGATCCCTCGCGGCCCAGGCCGCTCTGCTTGACGCCGCCGAACGGCGCCGCCGCATCCGACACCAGCCCGCGGTTGAGCGCGACCATGCCGGCCTCGATCCGCTCCGAGATGGCGAGGCCCTTTTTCAGGTCCCCGGTGAAGACATAGGCGGCCAGGCCGAACTCGGTGGCGTTGGCCAGCCGGATCGCATCCTCGACATCGTCGAACACCGTGATCGGCGCGACCGGACCGAACACTTCGGTCGTCAGGATCTGCGAATCCGGATGGATGTCGGCGATCACCGTCGGCGGATAGAAGAAGCCATCGCCCTGCGGGGTCTTGCCGCCGAGCAGGACGCGCGCGCCCTTCGCCTTGGCATCCTCGACCAGCATCTCAATCTTGTCGATCGCCTCCTGGTTGATCATCGCGCCGCACTCGGTCGCCGATTCATAGCCCGGGCCGACCTTCAGTGCGCCCATCTTCTCGACGAGTTTCGCCGTGAACGCCTCATAGATGCCGCGCTGGACATAGAAGCGGTTGGCCGCGGTGCAGGCCTCGCCGGCGTTGCGCATCTTGGCGACCATCGCGCCCTCGATCGCCGCGTCGAGATCGGCATCGTCGAGCACGAGGAACGGCGCGTTGCCGCCCAGCTCCATCGATGCGCTGAGCACCTGGTCGGCGCATTCGTGGAGCAGGATGCGGCCAACCTCGGTCGACCCGGTGAAGCTCAGTTTCCGCACGCGCGGATCGTGCAGCATCGCGCGGCACACACCGGGCGCGTCGCTGGTGTTGATCAGGTTGACGACGCCGGCCGGCACGCCAGCCTCGAGCATGATCTGCGCGACGGCGAGCGCGGTCAGCGGGGTTTCCGCCGCCGGCTTCAGGATCACGGTGCAGCCCGCCGCCAATGCCGGCGCGATCTTGCGCGTCGCCATCGCCGCCGGGAAATTCCACGGCGTGATCAGCAGCGAGATGCCGATCGGCTGATACTGGACCAGGATGCGGTTGTTGCCGGCCGGCGAAATCGACAGCTCGCCATTGATGCGGACCGCTTCCTCGGCATACCAGCGGAAGAATTCGGCGGCATAGCCCACCTCGCCGCGCGCGTCGGGCAGGGACTTGCCATTCTCCAGGCTGATCAGCTGGGCCAGCCATTCGGCATTCGCCATCATCTTTTCCCAGCACGCCATCAGGATCGTCGCGCGCGCGCGGGGCGCGGTCGCGGCCCAGCCGGCGGCGGCGGCTTCGGCGGCGTCGACACAGGCGATGCCGTCCTCGACCGTGCCGTCGGCGATCGCGGTCAGCACGCCGCCGGTCGAGGGATTGATCACATCGATACGGCCGCGGGCATGACCCTCGGCCCAGGCTTGTCCGATCAGCAGATCGGTCGGGACGTCGAACGGCGCTTCATGCTCACCCGCGGCCGGGGCCGCGTAACTGTTGAGGGATTCCATCATCATGCCTTTTGAAGGTTCAGATTCACGCCATCGAGCAGCATCGAACGGTCGCCGGCATAAGCGGCCGCCGTGATGCTCCGCATCGCGTCGAGATCGAGGGGACGGGGATTGTTCTTGATCAGTCGTTGCGCCTTCAGGCCGTTCTCCGCGACATAGTCCTGCATGTCTTCGGCCAGGCCGAGCTGCTTGAGAGAGGTTGGAATGCCGACCGACGCGAACAGGTCGGCGATCCCGTCGATGAAGAGTTGCGACAGCACATCCTCGTCGTCGCCCGGCGCGCCCAGCCCCACCACGCGGGCGAGCTCGGCGAACGCCGTCACGGCGGCCGGACGGTTGAACTGCATGACATAGGGCAACAGTGCCGCGACCCCGTCGCCATGCGCGGTATGGGTCAGATTCCCCACCGGATATTGCAGCGCATGCGCCGCCGCAGTGCCCGCGGTGCCGAAGGCGCAGCCGGCGGCGAGCGCGCCGAGCATCAGCTGCTCGCGCGCCGCGATGTCGCTGCCATCGTCATAGGCGGCCTTCAGGCTGTCCCACACGCTCTTCACCGCCAGCTTGGCGAAATGGTCCGACAGCGCGTTCTTGCCGACAAAGACATGCTCCTGAGTCAGCATCGCATCGATCGGGCGGGCGAGCGCGGTATAGGCCTCGACCGCATGAGTCATCGCGTCCGACCCGGAACAGGCGGTGAGGCCCCTGGGGCAGGTCACGGTCAGCTCGGGATCACAGATCGCGGCCATCGGGATCAGATAGGGGCTGGCGATGCCGACCTTGGCGCCGAGCTCATTGTCGGAGACGACCGCGACCGGCGTCACTTCGGAACCGGTGCCCGAAGTGGTCGGCACGGCGACCAGAGGCAGGACCGGACCGGGCACTTTGAACTCGCCATAATAGTCGCTGATCCTGCCGCCATGCGCGAGCAGCACCGCGACGACCTTGGACAGGTCCATGCAGCTCCCGCCGCCGATGCCGAGCACCACGTCGGCGGTGAAGCCGCGGACCTGCTCGACGCATTCCAGGATCGATTCGACCGGCAAATCGGGCTGAGTCTGGTCGTAGACATGGACCTCGACGCCGGCCGACGCGAGATCGGCCAGCATTGTCGCGAATTCGGGATCGGCGCTCAGCCGGGCGTCGGTACAGATCAGGGCGCGCTTGCCGAGCGACGCGGTCACCTGGCCGATCGCGCGACGTTGCCCGGCGCCAAACAGGACCGAGCGGGGAAGGCGCATGGCGCCGAAAATATTCATTGGATGCCTGCCGAACGAAAGAGTGGTGGGAAATTCACGGTTATTTCTTCGCGCCCGCGGCGCTGTTCTGCTTGAGGTACGCGATGACGTCGGCGCGATCCTGCGGGTTGGGCAGGCCGACAAAGATCATCTTCGTGCCGGGCACGGCGGTGCGCGGCCCGGTGAGGAAGCGATCGAGCGTCGCGTCGTTCCAGGCAAGGCCCGAGGCCTTCATCGCCGGCGAGTAGGCGAAGCCGGTCAGCGCGCCGGCGCGGCGATTGGCGACGCCGCGCAGATTGGGGCCGAGGCCGTTGCGGCCCGACGGATCGACATTGTGGCAGGACGCACATTTCTTGAACACGGTCGTCCCCGCCAGCGGATTGGCCGGCGGCGCCGCCGAAAGTGCGGCCGCACCGGCCATGATGCCCAACGTTGTCAGGCCGACACGATAGGTCATTCGAACTCCTGTGCGCAATGTTGCCGCCAGTGACCCGACCCGCCGATCGCGCACATGGTGAGAGGAGCCCGCCGGCCCGGTCCCGCGGATGATGAAGAAGCGCCTCCGCATGGCGTCACCGCTCATCCATTGGCTGGTTCGAGTTTGTAGAGCCGGCGCGAGGCGTCGACCGTGAGGCAGAGCAGCGCGGCGGCGACCGCGAGCCCGGTGATGATGCCGAACGCGGCGCCCCAGCTGTAGGATTTCACGACATAGGGCGTTGCGACCACCGCGAGCGACGCGCCGATATTGCCGAACATGTTCATGACGGCCGAGGCCGACCCCGCATATTCGCCGCCGACGTCGAGCGTCACCGCCCAGGACACGCCGACCGTCAGCTCCAGCGCGAACACGCCGAGGCAGAACCAGGCGATGCTGATCATCGGATCGGCGGCAAGCGCGGCGAGCGTCACCGCGACGCTCGACAGGCTGAACCCGACCACCGAGACGATCCGCCGCGAGAATTTCACATTGCCGGTGCGCTTCAGGATGATGTCGGAGGTGAGCCCGCCCGAAATGTCGCCGACCAGGCCGGCGAGCAGCGGCAAGCTGGCGAAGAAGCCCATCTGTGCGAGATCGAACCCGCGCGCCGCGCTGAGATATTTCGGGAACCAGCTGAGGAACACGCCGATGTCATAGCCATAGCAGAAATACATGGCAGACAGGAGCCAGGTCTGCGGGTTGGACAGGATCTGGCCCCAGGGCACGATCCGCTTGCCCTTGGCGAAATGACCCAGCGCGGCCGTGATCGAGTCGCGCTCGCCGTCATTGACCAGCGCATGCTCGTACGGCGTATTGCGGTAGAAGCGGTACCAGGCCAGCGCCCAGACCAGGCCGACGACCGCAAAGATCAGGAACGGCGCGCGCCAGCTGTACGCGGCGATCAGCGCCACCACCATGACAGGCGTCACCGCCCCGCCGAAACGCGATCCGGCATGAGTCGCGCCCTGCGCAACGCCGCGCTCGGACGGCAGCATCCAGCGCGACAATGCGCGGTTGGCGATCGGGAACGCCCCCGCCTCGCCCATGCCGATCAGGAACAGGCAGATCGCCATCGAGGTCGCGCCCCAGCTGAACGCGGTCAGTGCGGTGAAGGTCGACCACCACACGACCACGCCCGCCATGGCGAGCCGCGGGCCGATCTTGTCGCCGAGCCAGCCGCCCGGAATCTGGAACAACGCATAGGCGATCTGGTAGCAGAACAGCACCCACCCCATGGTGATGGTGGTGAAACCGAAATCCTTCTCGATCGACGGCACCGAGGCGGACAGCAGGACGCGGTCCATATAGGTGATGAAATAGGCCGCGATGACGAAGCCCAGCACCATGTAGCGCACCCGCGACGGGCGCGCCCCGCCACCCGAGACGATCGCCGACAAGGGGATCGGAGACAGGCTCATTTGGCGGGCCCGCAGGCGGTGGCGGGCCGTCCGACACAGGTCTGCCAGATGGTCGGGACGCTCTCGCCGGCGATCAGGACGCGGGCGATCGAGCGGGTGTTGCGGATGTCCCTGGTGGGATCGCGATCGAGCACGAGCAGGTCGGCCGCCTTGTTGGGCTGGATCGTGCCGACATTGACCGCGCGCATGAACTGCGCGTTGCGGCCCGTCGCCGCGGTCAGCGCCTGAAGCGGGGTGACCCCTGCCTTGA
>NZ_JAQGLC010000091.1 GCF_028293085.1 Sphingomonas bacterium | reverse complement strand
CTTGGCGCGGGGTGGAGCAGCCCGGTAGCTCGTCAGGCTCATAACCTGAAGGTCACAGGTTCAAATCCTGTCCCCGCAACCAACGGATCGCCCGCAAACCTCACGGTTTGGCGGGCTTTTTTGCGTTCCGCGACGATCGCCGGACGAAACGCGCGGGCACGCCGCCGCCATCGCGGGTCAGGGCTGCTCGCCCAGCGAGAAGATGCGCGCCGCCGCGGTCCATTTGGCGCCGTCGCGCGCCCAGGGCAGCGGGCGCTGGACCTGGCACATTCTGCTCTCCCACGCCCGCACCGCCGGATCGGCGGCGTCGGCCGCGGCCTTGCGCGCCGGATCGAAGCCGGCCGCCGTCTCCATCACCATCACCAACCGGTTGCCGGTCCGGTAGATCTCCATCGCCGATATGTCGGCCCGCCTGATGCTGTCACCGATCTCCGGCGGCAGGCGCTCGGCGGCGTGCCATGCCTCGTAGCGGGCGATCGCCTCCGGCTCGTCGACGAGATCGATCAGCAGCACATGGCGCGTCGGCCGCGCGCTCCCATCGGGTTCAGTCGTCATGATCCACCCTAGTTGATCCAGCCGCCGTCGATGACATGCACGGCGCCGGTCGTGAACGAGGCTTCGTCGCTGGCGAGATAGAGCGCCAGTGCGGCGATCTCTTCCGCGCGGCCCAGCCGCCCCATCGGTTGTCGCGCGACGAAGGCCTGGCGCGCCGCCTGATAGTCTCCGGTGTCGCGCAGGCGTTGCTGCAGCGAGGGCGTGTCGACCGTGCCGGGGCAGATCGCGTTGCAGCGGATGTTGCGGCCGACGAAATCGGCGGCGACCGCCTTGGTCAGCCCGATCACGCCGGCCTTGGTCGCGCCATAAGCGAAGCGGTCGGGGATGCCCTTCACCGAGCTGGCGATCGACGCCATGTTGACGATCGCGCCGCCGCCCTGGTCGAGCATGCCCGGCAGGAAGGCGCGGATCGTGCGGTACATCGCGGTCATGTTGAGATCGATCGACAAGGCCCAGGTCCGCTCGTCGCAGTCGAGGATCGAGCCCGGCTGCACCATGCCCGCGACGTTGAACAGGATATCGATCGGCCCGATCGCGTCGCGCAGCGCCAGGATCGCGTCCGGATCGGTCACGTCGAGCGCGCGGCAATCGCAACCGTCCAGCCCGGCGAGCGACGCGGGATCGCGATCGGTGGCGAAGACGGTCGCGCCCGCGGCGGCGAACAGCGCGGCGGAGGCGCGGCCGATGCCGTGGCCCGCGGCGGTGATCAGGGCGGTCTTGCCGGCCAGTCTCTGGGTCATGATAGCGCATCCGGGCTGGGAGTGACGGCTTGGTCCAGCGCCTTCCATAGCAGGTCAGGCACCGGCGTCGCGGCCCGGGAGAGCGTGTCGCGCACCTGCGACGCGCCGACCATCCCCGGGATCACCGTCGCCACCCGGGGATGGCGAAGCGGGAATTGCAGCGCGGCGGCGGGAAGCGGCACGCCATGGGAAGCGCAAACATCCTCAAGCCGGCGTGCCCGTGACAGCATAGCGGGCGACGGCGCCTCATAATCATAATGCAGCGCGCCGGCATCGGAGAGATCCTCCTGTGCGAGGATGCCGCTATTATAGGGCCCGCCGATGATCACCCGCACGCCGCGTTCCGCGCACAGGGCGAACAGCGCATCCGCGGCGTTGCGATCGAGCAGGGTATAGCGGCCGGCGAGCAGGATCAGGTCGAGCTCGACGCGCGGCAGCAGGTCCAGGCCGATCGCCACCTCGTTGACGCCGATGCCGATCGCGTCGACCGCCCCCGTATCGCGCAGCGCGCGCATCGCCGCATAGCCGCCGTCGAGAAAGGCGCGGCGATGGCGCTCATGCTGGTCGCCATGCGTCATCGCGCCGAGATCGTGTGCGAACAGGATCTCGACCCGGTCGCGCCGCAACCGCTTCAGGCTCGCCTCATGCGCGCGCCTGACGCCGTCCGCGCCATAATCGAATAGCGGCTCGAACGGATCGGCATCGACAAAGCCGTGCCGGGTGCCGCGCGCGCTGGTCGGCTCGAGCAGGCGCCCTATCTTGGTCGAGACGATCGCGCGTCTGCCGGACTCCGCGGCCAAGGCGTCGCCGAGCCGGCGCTCGGCCAGCCCGAAGCCGTAATAAGGCGCGGTATCGAAATAGCCGATGCCGGCGTCGAGCGCCGCAACGATCGTTTCGCGCGCCTCATCGTCCGATACGGCGCGATAGAGATTGCCGATCGCAGCGGTGCCCATGCCGATCCGGGGAAGGGGGATGCCGCTCATGCCGGCATCCGCGGATAGAAACGGCGGACATTCCCGCCGAATACCGCGTCTCGATCGACCGGCGGAATCGCCGCCCGCGCCGTCGCCAGCCAGCCGCCATAGTCGCCGCGCAAGTTGAGCACGGGCCAGTCGCTCCCCCAGATCACGCGATCCCCGCTGAACAGCGCGACGATCGCATCCAGATAGGGCAGCACGGCGCGCGGCGGCTGGCCGGGCGCGGTTTCGGTCAACAGGCCCGACAGCTTGCAGGCGACATTGGCGTGCCGGGCCAGCGGCGCGATCGCCTCGTGCCACGCGGCATATCCGTCGTCGCCGATCGCGGGCTTGGCCGCGTGATCGATGACGATCCGCAACGTCGGGTGACGGCTCGCCAGACGATCGAGCGCGGCGAGATGATGCGGCCGGATCAGTGCGTCGAGGCTCAGGTCCGCAGCGGCGAGACAGGCCAGCCCGGCGTCGAGCGCCGGATCGTCGAACCAGCCCGGCGCCAGATCCTGCACCATCGGCCGCAGGCCTACCAGCGCGCCGGCCGAGGCCAGCGCCTCGATCCGCGCGCCGATATCGTGCGCGCGGAGATCCGCCCAACCCACGACGCCAGCAACCAGCGCCGCGCCTGAAGCCTGTTCCAGCAGCCAGCGCGAATCGCGCTCGCTCTCCTGGCTCTGGACGAGGATCGCGCCGGTGATGCCGAGCGGCCCGGCGAGCTTCGCATAGTCCGCCAGCTCGTGATCGCTATGGATCCCGGCCAGGTCGGCCGTCGGCCAGACGCAGTCATTGGCGCCGATCCGCCAGAGGTGGACATGCGCGTCGATCAAGGGAGAGTGGCCGCCGCGAAGATCCGGTCACGCAGATGCAGGCGCGCGAAGAGTGCGACCCCGGCAAAGCAGATCGCGGGCACCGCCATCGCGGCCCGGATCGTTCCCGCCGTGTCCGAGGCGAGCCCCATCAATGCGGTGATCACCGCGCCGCCGATGATCGCCATCACGATCAGCGACGCGCCCGGCTTGGTCAGCGGCCCCAGACCGCGCAGTGTCAGCACGAAGATCGTCGGGTACATGATCGACATGAAGAAGCTCGTCGCAACCAGCGCGGCGACGCCCGCCGTTCCGCCGACCAGGCTCGCGAACAGGCACAGCAGCGTATCGGCCACCGCGAAGCCGAGCATCAGCCGCGCCCCGCTGATCCGCGCGAGCAACGCGCTGCCGACGAAACGGCCGACCATGAACAGGGCGAGCGAGCCGGTCAGCAGCCACGCCGCATTGCGCGGGCCGAAGCCGGGCAGCGCCGCATCGACATAGCGGATCAGATAGCTCCACACCCCGACCTGCGCGCCGACATAGAAGAACTGGGCGAGGACCCCGAACAGATATCGCGGCCGGGCGAGCAGCGCGAGATAGGCGGCGGCGCTGCCTTTATCGACACGCGGTTGTCGCAGCGCCTTTGCGGGGAAACGCGTGGCGCCGAGCAGCGCCGCCCAGCCGAGCACGACTGCGGCGATCAACATATAAGGCAGCCGCACTGCCTGCGCATCGGCGATCACGGCCTGGGTGGAGCCGTCATCCGCGCCGGGCAGGATCAGCAGCGCGCCCAATGTCACGCCGGTGATCGATCCGAGCGGATTGAACGCCTGGGCGAAGTTCAGCCGCCGCTCGGCGCTGTCGGCCGATCCGAGCTCGGCCACCATCGGGTTGGCGGCGGTCTCGAGAAAGGCGAGCCCGCTCGCGATCACGAACAAGGCGAGCAGGAAAAAGGCATAGCTGAGCGCGGTCGAGGCGGGCCAGAACAGCAGCGCGCCGGCCCCGAACAGGCCGAGGCCGAAGATCACCGCGGCCTTGTAGCCGAAGCGCTGCATGAACAGTGCCGCGGGGATCGCGAAGCAGAAATAACCGAGATAAAAAGCCGACTGCACCAGCCCCGACTGGAAATCGCCGAGCGCGAAGACGCGGCGGAAATGCGCGATCAGCACGTCGTTGAGATTGTTCGCCACGCCCCACAGGAAGAACAGCCCGATTACGAGGATCAAAGCGCGCCTGCTCGTCGGCTCGACGGCAGGGGCGGCTACACTGCCGATGGTTGCGTTGGCCGGTGGCACAGTTTCTCTCCCCTGCCCGCTCATATCGTCGCCGCGGCGGGCTTTGGCCGGTGATAGCGTACAGTTGTGAAATGTGAAAAGTGTTTTCACTAGTGCTTGAAGCGTGTTGCCGTGCTTCGGCGGCGCAGGGTAGGAAGCGCAGGATCGACCATGGGCTACTCGGCGCGCATGGCGGCATATGGGGAGGGCGCATGGCGGACATTTCGCGTCGAATGCTGTTGCAGGCCGGCTCTGCCGTTGCGTTGTTGCCCGCCGGCTCGATCGCACAGCCGCCAGCCGACGAAGAGGTCGTGCAGCTCTGGCCGGCCGCCATGCCTGGGGATCGCGGCACCGCGATCCACCCCAAGACCGACGATCAGTCGAAGAACCCGGCGCATCCCGACCGGTGGCTGACCGGGATCGCGCGGCCGGTACTGATCGTGTGCCGGTCCAAGCGGCCGAACGGCGCCGCTGTGCTGATCGTGCCGGGCGGCAGCTATCGATTCCTGGCCTATGACAATGAGGGCACCTCGCAGGCGCGCTGGCTGAACGAACAGGGGATCACCGCTTTCATCCTGCGCTACCGCCTGCCGACCGAGGGCTGGAATGGGCGCGCCGATGTGCCGCTGCAGGATGCGCAACGCGCGATGCGGGTGATCCGCGCCGGCGCCCGGGGCTTCAGGGTCGATCCGGCAAGGGTCGCGGTGCTCGGCTTTTCCGCGGGAGGGCATCTCGCAGGCTCGCTTGCGACCGGCCATGCGGAGCGGATCTACGCGCCGGTTGACGCTGCCGACGCGCTGTCGGCGCGACCCGATCTCGCCGGGCTGATCTATCCGGTCATCACCATGGTGGGCAGCTTCGGCCATGACGAATCGCGCGATGACCTGCTCGGCACGCATGCGCCCGCTGCGGAACGGCAACGCCGTTCGATCGAGCTGCGCGTTGATGCGCAGACCCCGCCCGTCTTCCTCGTCCATGCCTCCGACGATGGGCTGGTGCCGGTTGAGAACAGCCTCTCGCTCCACGCGGCGCTGATCGCGGCGAAGCGGCCGGCCGAACTGCATGTCTTCGACGAGGGCGGGCATGGGTTCGGCGTGCGCGCCGACAAGACCTTGCCGGTCTCGCATTGGCCGACCCTGTTCACGGCCTTCGCGGCGCGGAAGGGCGTCTTCCCGGCATGAGGCGCGCGGCGCTTGCCTGCCTTGCGGCCTGCCTGCCGATCGGGGCGCCCGCTTTCGCGCAGGACCATTATCAAAGCTCGCCCGAACGGCGCATCGTCGTCGACAAGGACTGGGGCCCGTGGCTCGGCCCGTACCGCGCGACGCTGGTGCCAAGCCTGATGCAGGATTTCGGCGAGCGTTACCTCTATGCCCCCGTCAACCGCGCGCTGCCGCCGCCCCGGCCTGGCGAGCGGCGAGTGGTGTTCCTTGGCGATTCGATCACCGATTTGTGGGACCTGTCGAGGAGCTTTCCCGGCAAGCCCTATGTCAATCGTGGCATCGGCAGCCAGGTCACCGCGCAGATGCTGTTGCGCTTTCATCAGGATGTGATCGCGCTTCGGCCCGCGGCGGTGGTGATCCTGGCAGGCGTCAACGATCTGCAGGGGGTGCTTCAGCAGGAAACCGCGGAGCAGATCGAGACCCATTACGAGGCGATGGCCGATCTCGCCGACCGGCACGGCATCGCCGTCGTGTTCGGCTCGATCCTGCCGATCAACAATTACACCGACAATGCCCGCGACATGCTGAAGGAACGCGACCCCGCCACGCTGCGCGCGTTCTGCCGCCGGCGCGGTTATGGCTTCGCCGATTATTATCCAGCTCTGGCCGACGCGCATGGCCTGCTTCGGCGCGACCTGACGCGCGACGGCCTCCATCCGCTGGCGAGCGGCTATGCCCGCATGGCCCCGATCGCGCAGGCGGCGATCGATCATGCCCTGGTCCGCAGGAAACGCTGACCCTCAGCTTCGTCCGCCAAGAGATCGGGCGAGATGGGCGGTCAGCTCGCGCCGCTGTTCGGGGCTGAGCGGCCCGAACACGCCGCGCACGGCTTCGGGCAGATGCGTGACCGGATCGCCATTCGCATGGAAAGCGAGATGGTCGAACATTCCCTTCCAGATCGCACGCCGTTCGGCGGGCTGGCCGCTCATCGCGACGATGGCGTGAAGCAGCGCGTCGATCGGTGAGGCATTCTCGCGGACGTCGTTCCACCAGTAATTGACCAGCCCGCTCAGCGGATCGAGCGAGCGCACCGCATGCCACCAGAAATAGGGGATGTAGATCGCGTCGCCCGGCGCGAGCTCCGCGCTCTCGGCGACCTCGAACGCCTCGGCGAAGCGCGGATAGAGATCGAGATCGGGCGCTGCGACGTCCACCATGCTGACCGGCGCCCCCGCCGGCGTCATCTCGAGCGGCCCGACATAGAGGTTGGCGATCTGGTCGGGCGGAAACAGCGTGAAGCGCCGTCGCCCGCCGACGACGCAGGCGAGATTGTCGTTCGAATCATAATGCGTAGCGACCTGGATCGCGTTGCCGATCCAGATCCGCGGCCGCACGCTGGCCGGCAGGAACGGCATCGCATTGGCCTCGGCGAACCCCGGCAGCACCGCATCGATCGAGGCCGACTGCATGGCGATGGCGAGCGGGGCGTCGCTCCCGGCCTGCTGGAGCAGCTGCGCGACAACGTCTGTCACGCGCGCGTCGCGCCGGCCAAAATTGAAGCCGGTCATGTCCTCGCGGTAGAAGAAGCGCCCGCCGATCATGGGGCCGCCGACCACGCAACCGGCCGCCGTACCGCTGTCGAACGTGCCGAGATAGCCTGCCAGATCGGCTGCGGCGCGCTGTCCCGCGGCCACTGCCGGCCAGTCCAGCACCAGCCCGCGCAGCACGGCGGGCCTGGCTTCAGCGGTCAATGCGCGGAAAATGTCCGCGTCGAGCGCCCCGATTTCACGGATGGCCCTGATGATCCTGCTCCCGTCGCGCGGGCGCGCCGGCCCGAGTCCATGGTTCAAAGCATAACCGCTTCGCCTTCCAAACAAGCACAAATCTCACCGAGAATCGTGAAAAAGATACGTACATGTAAAAATTAAGCCCCGCGCAAAAATGCTGCGACTGCTCCATCCCGTGCGGCCACGTACCGGTGCTCGGCCCGAAAGGCCAGGTATAAGAGTGTGATATCCCGCGCGCGCGGCGTCTCCTCATATGCTGCATCGCAGCACGCACGCGCTCCGTGCATGCTTGAAAATGATTTTTACCAGTGCTAGAGAATGGCGGAGGACGAGCGCTCAAGCGCCGCCAGATTGGGAGGATCCAGAGGCTCTGTCGCACTGCTGCCGAAAAGACGTCGGGGACCAGCGGTCCGCGCGTCTTCCGAAGGCGGTTCGATCGCGGCGATTTGGACGACGAACAACATGACGGGCACCGGCAAACGGTGCCGACTTGATCGGGGAGGGGGTCCTTAGATGATTGCTCGGAAAACAGGTTCGGGTTCTTCGGCAGCGCTGAAGCGCCAGTTCGGCGTCTCGACGCTCGCGATCGCGGCGGCGATGCTGTCGACGCCGGCATGGGCGCAGGTCGCCGCGGCCGACCCCGACCAGGCCGGGGGCGGCGGGGGCGCCGCACAGGCATCCGACCAGGACCCTCTGTCGACCGACACCAAGGGCGACATCGTCGTCACCGGCATCCGCGCCTCGCTGCAGACCGCGCAGGCGCGCAAGCAGAATGCCGAACAGGTGACCGAGTCCATCACCGCGCAGGATATCGGCGCGCTGCCCGACCGTTCGGTCTCGGAAGCGTTGCAGCGGATCGCCGGCATCACCCTCCAGCGCACCAACGACAATCGCGATCCCGCGCGCCTGTCGTCGGAAGGTGGCGGCGTGTTCATCCGCGGCCTGTCCTGGGTCCGTTCCGAACTCAACGGACGCGACGTGTTCTCGGCCAATAACGGCCGCGGGCTGAGCTTCGAGGATGTGTCCTCCGATCTGCTCGCCGGCGTCGACGTGTACAAGAATCCGTCGGCGGAGCTGGTCGAGGGCGGCATTGGCGGCATCGTCAACCTGCGCACGCGCAAGCCGTTCGACGCATCGGGCCTCGTGATCGCCGGATCGGGCGATTATAATTATGCCGATCTGCGCAAGGAGGGCTTCCTCTCCGCCAACGCCCTGGTCAGCGATCGCTGGTCGACCGGGCTCGGCGAGATCGGCGTCCTGCTGTCCTACAGCATCGGCAATATCGGCAACCGTACCGACAGCATCAGCGGCGGCCGCTACGACCGCGCGACGCTGAGCGCGGCCCATGGCGGCCTTCCCGCTGGAGCCGCTGTCTATGTCCCGGCCGGCATGGGCCTGCGCCGGATCGACTGGCAGCAGAAGCGCACCGCGTTCGACGGATCGATCCAGTGGAAGCCGAGCAGCACTTTGCTGATCACCGGCGAGGCGCTGATCAGCCAGGCGACGCCGCACGACATCGAGCATGCGATCGGCGACTATAACACGCCCTCGGCCGACGAACCGAGCTTCACCTTCGGCAGCCAGAATCAGGTGACGTCGGGCAGGATCACAGGCCGGCAGCTCAATCCCGATACGCGTTACGGCTATTCGAAGAAGAAGACGCAGGATTATTCGCTCAACCTGCGCTGGACGCCCGACGAGCATTGGGCGTTCGGCGCCGACGTCCAATATGTGAAATCGCACGCTGACGTGCTGAGCCTGACCGCGTTCGACCAGACCAACACGCTCGCGACGATCGATTTCGATTTCCGTACCGACGATCCCAAGATGACGATCACGCCCACCTCGGCGCCCGCCAACGCCTATGAGAACCAGGCCTCCTATTGGTGGTCGTCGGCGATGGACCATATCGAGGACAATGACGCGCATGAATGGTCCGAGCGGGCCGACGCCGAATACAGCTTCATCGACAATCCGTTCCTGAAATCCTTCCGGCTGGGCGTGCGCGGCACCGATCGCACCGCGATCACCCGCCAGACCGGCTACAATTGGGCATTGCTCAGCGAGCAATATTGGGGCGCGACCGGCAATCCGGTTTTCCTCAACCAGACCGGCTTCGATGCCACGCATCAGAACCCCGGGCTTCCCGCCCAGTCGAGCTATTTCAACTACGGCAATTTCTTCCGCGGCAATGTGCCCGCGGTCGGCAGCACCTTCTGGTTTCCGAGCGAGGGCCTGGTCAGCAACGGCACGGCCAACGCCTATAACTATCTCAGGAACACCGAATCCGGCGGCTGGGGCTGGGTCCCGCTCAGCACGGACTATTCGCAGGCGGCGCCCGCCGGCGACAATGTCAGCGGCGGCATCAACAACCAGACCGAAAAGACCCGGGCGGCCTATGGCCTGCTGCGCTTCGGCATGGAGGGGGGGCTGCACTTCGACGGCAATATCGGCGTCCGTGTCGTCAGTACCGATACCGGCGCGACCGGCTCCGCGATCCGCCTCGGCGCATTGACCGTACCGAACTGCGTGGTCGGAACGCTGATCGTGGGCGGGCCGCGCAACAATGATCATGTCACGGCGGCGGATTGCGCGCTGGTCACCAGGGCCGTCGCCTTCTCCCAGGGCAATATCGGCGCGCTCACCCAGGCGCAGAGCGGCAAATACACCGACGTGCTGCCGAGCCTCAATCTGCGCTTCTATCTGATGGAGAATCTCCAGCTCCGCCTCGCCGCGGCCAAGGCGATCATCCGGCCGACCTTCTCGCAGCTCAACCCCTTCACCACCTTGGGCTTCAGCTTCGATGCGGCGACGGGCATCGCGACCGGTACCGGCGTCAACGGGCGCGTCACCGCCTTTACCGGCACGGCGGGCAATCCGAACCTGCGGCCGACCCGGTCGAACCAGTTCGATCTCAGCCTCGAATGGTATTTCTCCAAATCGAACAGCCTGACCTTCGCCGCCTTCTACAAGGATATCAGCGACTATATCTTCGCCGGCGTCGCTCAGCAGACCTATACCAGCAACGGCCAGACCATCACCTTCGACGTGACCCGCCAGACCAATGGCGATCACGGCAAGATCAAGGGTTTCGAGGTCGCCTATACCCAGTTCTTCGACATGCTGCCCGGGCCGCTCGCCGGCCTCGGCTTCCAGGGCAATTTCACCTATGTCGACAGCACGGGCGGGCGGAATACCGCGGTCAATGTGTTCGATACGAACCAGACGGCGAACGCGGTCAGGGCCAATCTGCCGCTCGAGGGCCTGTCGAAATATTCGTACAACGTGGCCGGGATCTACGAGAAATACGGCATCTCGGCGCGGCTCGCCTATAATTGGCGCTCGCATTATCTGCTCACGACCTCGGCGGCGAACATCAACTTCCCGGTCTGGTCCGAAAGCTACGGCCAGCTCGACGGGTCGGTGCTGTATTCGGTCACCAAGAACATCAAGATTGGTGTGCAGGGCACGAACCTGCTGAACTCGCGGACATTCCTCGACGTCGGCGATACCGACTTCAGGCCGCGCTACAGCTGGACGGACACCGATAGACGGTTCGCATTTCTGGTGCGTGGCGTTTTTTAGCCCCTTCCCAACTGCGCGCCCCCGGAGCGATCCGGGGGCGCTTTTTTCGTCGTCCTCACGCGCCATGATTGCGTAGGATAAGCCCATGTCGCACGCACCCATTCGCAGGATCGTGATCGCCGGCGGGGGAACCGCGGGCTGGATGGCGGCGGCCCTGCTCGCGCGCTTCCTGCCGTCTCCTGGCACACAGATCGTCCTGGTTGAATCAGACGAGATCGGCACGATCGGCGTCGGCGAGGCGACGGTGCCGCTGATGACGCAATTCAATGGCGTGCTCGGCATCGACGAACCCGATTTCGTCGCGAAGACGGAAGGCACCTTCAAGCTGGGCATCGAGTTCCGCGACTGGGGCGAGGCGGGCAACGTCCATTTCAACGGCTTTGGCGACTATGGCGATGCGATCCAGGGCGTCTCGCCGCACCATCACTGGCTGAAGCTCCATAACCTGGGCGATGCGGCGCCGATCGAGGACTGGTCGATGCCCTATGCCGCGGCGCGGCGCGATCGCTTCGCTCCACCCGAGGCGATGCAGGGCGAGGCCGCCTTCTTCAAATATGCCTATCATTTCGATGCCGGGCTCTATGCCCGTTACCTGCGCGGCTATGCCGAGGCGCGGGGCGTGCGCCGGCGCGAGGGCAGGATCGCCGAGGTCGTGCTCGATCCGGAAAGCGGCAAGGTCACGCACCTGACGATGCAGGATGACGGCGAGGAGATCGCCGGCGACTTCTTCGTCGACTGCACCGGTTTCGTCGCCCTGCTGATCGGGCGGGCAATGGGCGTCGGCTATGTCGACTGGTCGCACCTGCTGCCGTGCGACCGCGCGGTCGCGGTCGGGTGCGAACGGCGCGGACCGATGACGCCCTTCACCCGCTCGACCGCGCGCGCCGCCGGCTGGCAGTGGCGCATCCCGCTGCAACACCGCTCCGGCAACGGCATGGTCTATGCCAGCCGCCACCTGTCCGACGACGAGGCAGCGGCGACCCTGCTCGCCAATCTCGATGGCGCCCCGCTCGGCGACCCGCGTCCGCTGAAATTCACCACA
>NZ_JAQGLC010000087.1 GCF_028293085.1 Sphingomonas bacterium | reverse complement strand
TGGCAGGCGCTCGAATATATCACCGCGCAGAACCTCGAGCGCCGGGCGCTTGCGCACCTGAACGCGATGACGGTGGTGCCGGGCGCCGTCGGGGCTTGGCGCGCCGAGACGTTGCGCTCCGTCGGCGGCTATCCGGCCGAGACGCTGGCGGAAGACCAGGACCTGACCATTGCCATCCAGGTCGCCGGCTGGAAGATCCACTACGACCAGTTCGCGGTGGCGTGGACCGAGGCGCCGGAGGGTTTCCGCGCGCTCTCGAAGCAACGCTACCGCTGGGCCTATGGCACGCTGCAATGCCTGTGGAAGCACCGCATCGTCATGCTCAGCGGTCAGCCGCGCGGCCTTGCGCGGGTCGGGTTGCCCCAGGCGATCGTCTTCCAGATCCTGTTGGCCGCGATCTCCCCGATCATCGATCTCGCCCTGATCGTCAGCTTCGTGATGACCTGGGTCGCGGTCGAGGCACATGGCTGGGCGCAGACGCAGCACGATGTCGAGAAGATGCTGATCTACTGGCTCGTCTTCACCGCGATCGATCTGCTCGCCGCGGTGATCGCCTTCGCCCTCGAACGCCGCGAGAACTGGCGTCTGCTCTGGCTCCTGATCCCGCAACGCATCGGCTACCGCCAGGTGATGTATTATGTCGTGCTCAAGGCCATCGCGCAGGCGTTGCGCGGGCCAAGGGTCGGCTGGGGCAAGCTGGCCAGGACGGGCAGGGTGAGCGTCTGAATACGCCTCTTCTGACTCCCTCGCCCCTTGTGGGAGAGGGAAGGGTGAGGGGGACACTCGACTGTCTCGAGCCTCACTCCCCCTCATCCGGCGCTACGCGCCACCAGTTTTGACGGGTGCCGGGTAAATCATGCCCCCGGTATGATTTAGAAATGCCCGGGGGGCATTTCGACCCGGCACCCGGCAAAACTCCCACAAGGGGAGAAGGAAGGTTGATTCAAAAACTCACCGTCACGTCCATAAACCCCACATGCGTATCTCCCGTCGCCGGTGCATTGGGCGCAACCTTCATGAACCGCCCCTTGAACAAGGTCGCGAATCCGATCCCAAGCTGAACCCGTTCCGGGATCAGCCAATAGCGCACCCGGCCGTCCACATGCGTCCCGACATAGTGCCCCGCGGCACCGGACGGATCGCGCACACCCGAATTGCCGAAACTGTCGGTGGCGCTGGCCAGCCAGATCGGCCGAAGGTTGAGATGCGCGTCGATACGCTTCGACGGCTTCACCTCCGCGCGAAGCGAGAGGGTCGCGATGTTGGAGCGGATGATCAGCGAATAAAGCCCGGACGGTGTGAACTCGTAGGACGGATCACCGATCAGCCCGTCGAATCGGCGATAGGTCGAGCCCGGTCCGTCGCCCGTCATATAGTCCCCGTTCAACGAGATTCGCGGAGACCAGCCGCCGGCATAGCTCCATCCGACGCTGCCATGGAACATCCATGCGCTGACCCTGCGGTCGGCAAGATCCGTCGCGGCAAGGCTCAGCCGCGTCGTGCCGGTCTGCCACGCACCCTCGACATCATAATCCAGCGTCCCCGTTTTTGCCGCCCGGGCAACGCGGATACCCGAGGTCAGCAGCCGCCGGTTGCGTGTCGCGAAGCCTGGAGCGTCATATTCGACGAAGCGATAGGAATAGAGTTCGGCGGTGCCGCCCAGCACGCCGGCCTTGGTGCCGCTCGCCCCGAAGACCTGCCGCTCGACGCGTTCGCTGTCGAGCACGAACCGGTTGTCGCGCACATCGTCCAGGCCTTCGGGCAGCCGCGTCTGCGGCATGGTCCAGAAACCGGTGATCTTGTCGCCGCCCGTGGATTTCCAGTCGAGCCGCACGCCGGTGAAGCTGTTGAAGTCGTTGCGGTTGATCGGCCTCGCGATCAGCCGCCGCGATCCCAGGTCCATGGTGAAGCGCCCGGCCTGAATCGTCGTTCCGGGCGCGATGTCGCCGATGACATAGGCCTGGATCGGCTCCAGCGCGTTGACCTCGCTGGTGCCGATCGATCCGTGGCGGCGCTCGAAATAGACGCGGGAATCGAGAATCTCGGCGCCGATGCGGATCGGCCCGGTTCGATATTCGCCGAACAGGTCGAGCCGGGTCAGCAGCGCCGTGTCGTCCGCGGGAAGGCCGGCGCGATACTGGCCGTCGATCGCCTCGGCGCGCACGCGCAGGCTGCCCTCGAGCTTCAGGTTGCTATCTTCGGCCATTGCGGGGGCCGTCAGGCCCGACGCCGTTACGGCCGCGACGCAGTCAACCCACTTGCTCATTGAACCCCCGCCCGATGGTGCGGCCCGTGCGCTAGGCTATAGGAGGGTAAATCGCCAGTGGGAGGTTTCGGATCGATGGGACGAATCGTGCGCGTCTTGGCGCTGCTGGCGGCAATGCTTGCCGGCCCGGCGTGCGCCGCGCCGGCCCGGGCGCCGTTGGTGCTGGCGGCAGCGAGCCTGCAGGAATCGATGACCGCCGCCGCCGCCGCCTGGGCGAAGAAGGGCCATCCGAAACCGGTCATCTCCTTCGCCGCCTCCTCGACCCTCGCGCGCCAGGTTCAGGCCGGCGCGGCGGCCGACCTGTTCGTCTCGGCCGATGAGGAATGGATGGATGCGCTCGCTGCCCAAGGCCTGATCGTTCCGGCGACCCGCAGCGATTTCCTCGGCAACCGCTTGGTCGTGGTCGCGCCTGCGGGGAGCAGGGTGCGCATCCCGCTCAAGCCCGGCCCGCTCGCGCGCGTGCTCGGGGCCGGACCGCTCGCCATGGCGGATACCGAGAGCGTCCCGGCCGGCAAATACGGCAAGGCCGCCCTGGTGAAGCTCGGCGTGTGGGACGCCGTCAGCCCGCACGTCGTGCGCGCCGAGAATGTCCGCGCGGCCCTCGCTTTGGTCGAGCGCGGCGCCGCGCCGCTGGGAATCGTCTACGCCACTGACGCCCGCGCGTCCGCCAGGGTCCGTATCGCCGGGGTTTTCCCGGCCACGAGCCATCCGCCCATCACCTATCCCATCGCCCGCCTGAAAGCCTCTACGAACCCTGAAGCTGAGGCCTTTCGCCGCTTCCTCGTCTCCCGCGAGGGCAAGGCGATCTTCCTCCGCTTCGGCTTCTCGGCACGGTGAGGGCTTCCCATGCTCACCCCTGAAGAATGGATCATCGTCGGCCTGTCGCTGAAGGTCGGCGCGGTCGCGATGGCGGTGACCCTCCCGATCGCCTTCGGCCTCGCCTGGATCCTCGCGCGGTGGCGTTTTCCGGGCAAGATATTGCTTGACGCGGTGGTCCACCTGCCGCTGGTCGTGCCGCCGGTGGTGACGGGCTGGCTGCTGCTCCTCGCCTTCGCGCCGGGTGGCCCGATCGGCGGCTGGTTGATGAGCTGGTTCGGCGTCTCGGTCCTGTTCCGCTGGACTGGCGCTGCCATCGCCGCGGGGGTGATGGCGCTGCCGCTGATGGTCCGCGCGATGCGGCTGTCGATCGAGGCGGTCGACCGCAGACTCGAAGGTGCCGCGCGGACGTTGGGCGCTAGCCCGGCCCGCGTGTTCCGCACGATCACCCTGCCGCTCAGCGTCCCGGGCATCCTCGCCGGCGCGGTGCTCGGCTTCGCACGGTCGATCGGCGAGTTCGGTGCGACCATCACCTTCGTCTCCAACGTCCCCGGCCAGACCCGGACCCTGCCGCTCGCCATCTATTCCGCGCTTCAGCAACCCGGCGGCGACGCGATGGTCTGGCGGCTGTCCGCGATCTCGGTCGCCCTGTCGCTGGCGGCGCTGATCGCCTCCGAGCTGCTTGCCCGGCGGGCGGGGAGGGGCCTTCATGTCCTTTGACGTGGCCGTCACGAAACGGCTCGGCGACACCGATATCGCGGTCGAGTTCGCCGCCGGCGAGGGCGCGACCGTGCTGTTCGGCCCGTCGGGTATCGGCAAGACCAGCGTGCTCAACATGGTCGCGGGCCTGCTCGCACCCGACGCCGGCCATGTTCGCGTCGATGGCGAAACCCTGTTCGACACAGGCATCGACCTGCCGCCTGAGGGCCGCCACGCCGGCTATGTCTTCCAGGAGCCCCGCCTGTTCCCGCACCTCAGAGTCCGCGCCAACCTGCTCTACGGCGCGCCCGAGGGCGCCACGATTGACGGGGCGATCGACGGGGCGATCGACTTTCTCGGCATCGGCCAGCTGCTGGATCGCTGGCCGCGCACCCTCTCGGGTGGGGAGGCGCGCCGGGTGGCGATCGGCCGCGCGCTGCTGAGCGCCCCACGCTTCCTGTTGCTGGATGAGCCACTGTCCTCGCTCGATCGCCCCCGTCGCGAGGAGGTGATGCGCGCGATCGAGCATATCCGCGACGGTCTCAAGCTGCCGATCCTGATGGTGACGCATGACCCGGAGGAGGCCGAACGGCTCGGCACGCGGATCGTCCGGATGTAGCCAGGCCGCTGCTCGGAAGCGGTGGTAAATGAGCTTGCGCGCGAAACCCCGCTGCGCCACAAGACCGCTACCGGGGGGTAGCATGAACAGGTTATCGCGGACAATGTCCGCTTTTTTGATGGGCTTGGCAGTCATGCCGGCCGTCGCTGCAGCGCAGACCGCCACGCCTGTGCCGGATGCCGAGACGGTACCCGCCGCGACGTCGGTGCCGGCGGTGGTGCCGCCTGCAGAGGGCTATGTCCGCCTGCCGGCGAACACGCCGGTCCAGCTCGAGATCGCGAGCGTGCTCAGCTCGAAGACCAGCAAGATCGACGAGATGTTCCCGATCCGGCTGAGCGCCCCGATCATCATCGACGGCAAGGTGATCGTACCCGCCGGTGCGACGGGCGAAGGCCAGGTCGTCCACGCCGCCAAGGCGCGTGCGCTCGGCAAGGCGGGCGAGTTGATCCTCGCGGCGCGCTATGTCGCGTGCGGTGACGTCCATATCGGCTTGCGCGGCTTCCGCCTTGGCGAGTCCGGCAAAGACAATTCGGGCGCGATCCTCGCGGCAGTTGCGGTCGGCGGTCTCATTGCGACTCCGCTGATGTTCGTCAGCGGCGGCGAATCGATCGTGCCGGTGGGCACGCCCGGCAATGCCCGCCTGATGTCGCCGGTGGATATCCGGATGGAGCCGACGCCGATCTGCGCCGCGCCCACGCTCGACGCAGCCACGACGCCGGCCGCCGGCACCAATGTTCCTCCGGACGCCGCCCCAGCGGCGCCGGCTCTCGTTCAATCAAAGTGAGGATGTCTACATGAAATTCAGGGTCGCTTCGTTCATCATCGCCGGCAAGCTCTCGCTAGCCGCAACCTCGCTGGCGGCACAGGACGCGCCGCTGGTCACCAAGGCGGGCCCGATCCCCGCCGTTGAAGCGGGCAAGGGACAGATCATCTTCTACCGGCCGGGGTCGATGATGGGCATGGCGCTGGGCTGCACGGTGCATGAGGGCGACGCCGAAGTAGCGCGGCTCGGCTCGGGTAAATATTGGGTGCAGAGCGTCGCGCCCGGCAAACATGCCTATTTCACCGAGGGTGAGGCGAAGGATACGCTCAATCTCGAGATCGAGCCTGACGAGACCTATTTCGTGAAGTGCAAGATCGGCATGGGCGTGATGTCCGGCCGCGCCAACCTCTCGCCGTCCGATCGTGCTGAATTCGCCAAGAAGGCGAAGGGCATGAATCTCTGGAAGCCGAAAGGCGACTGATCCCGGCGGGCACTATCCCATGGAAAAAGCCGCTGCCTGGAAATCAGGCGGCGGCTTTTTTGCGTCACGGCGTGGCTGCGACGAAGGCGCGCTGGAAGGTGTCCAGATCAGCCTCGGCCACGTCCGAGACCGCCCAGAAATCGAGGCCGCCCTTCTGCCAGTGGCGGATCGTGTATCCGTCGAAATGCGCGGTCGTGAAGCTGGGTCCCTTGCCCTGCGGCCAGGCGAACAGGTTGATCGTGTGCAGCCGCCGCCGATAGACGATGGCGGGGACGACCCGGCCCTCGATATAGTCGAGCCGGCCCCCTGCGAGCGGAAAGCCCTGCGCAGCGAGATCGGGCGTTGGGGGCGAGAAGTCGATCCGCCCGTTGAACCACGGCTTCACGACGTGCTGGTTGGAGGTCACCACATCGACCAGATGGTTGGCCAGCAGCGAGCGGACATGGCTGCCGACGAGCTGTTGCTCGATATCGGCGCCGCGCGGCGGCGGTTGCACCAGTGTCAGAGTCAGGCTCGCGGCGGCGGCGATACCGGCGCCGAGGGCAGCCCAGGCGAAGCGCGACGGGGCGGCCGGCTTTTCCCGGGGAAGCGCTTCCTGGATTCGCGAGCGCAGACCCGCCGGTGCCTCGTGGCGCATGGCCGGATTGCCCAGCAGGGCCCGCAACGTGCGTTGCCGCTCCAATTCCTCCGCGCAGCCGACGCACGTCTTGAGATGAGCTTCCAGCGCACTGGCATGGACGGCGTCGAGCTCGTCGTCGAGCAGGGCGTGAAGCATCGCCAGCCGGTCCTCGCAGGCGGTCATGCGCGTTCCTCCTCTGGGGCGTCGTGCGCCGGATCGGCCGCGGGCAACAGCAGTGCCGCGAGCATGCCCCGTGCGCGGGCAATGCGCGACATGACGGTGCCGATCGGCACCCCGGTGATCGCGGCGATCTCGCGATAGGACATCAGCTCCATCTCGCGCAGCACCAGCGCCTCGCGAAAGGGCTCTGGAATGCCCGCGATCACGGAGCGCACCGCGTCGACCTCTCCCCGCCGCGCCAATATCGTCTCGGGCGTATCGGCATCGTCGGGATGGTTGTCGACGGCCGCCGCCTGCGCCTCCGACAGCGCCGCCTGATCGACCAGCACCCGCCCGCGCGCCCGATCCGCGCTCGCCCGGTCGCGCCAGCAATTGCGCAGGATCGCGAATAGCCAGGCGCGGGGAGACTCGCCGCGATAGCTGTCGAAGGCGCGGAAGGCGCGCAGGAACGCCTCCTGTACGATATCCTCCGCCACGTTTGCATCGGTGGCGAGGTAGCGGGCAAGGTTATAGGCGGAATCCAGATGCGGCAGGATCAGCTCGCGGAAGCGGCGCGCATCGGCCCCGGGCGCCTCCGCGCCCTTGCCGCCCCGGACAAGGAAAGGGCGGAAGCCGCCGCGCCTGCCGATCATCGTGCCGTCGCCCGCATCCTCTACTTCGCCGTCACCAGGACAGTGCCCGTCATATGCGGATGGAGCGAGCAGAAATAGCTGACACTGCCCGCATGGGTGAAGGTGAAGGAGAAGCGATCGCCGGTGTCGAGCACCTTCGACTTGAACGACCTGTCCGCGGCCGCGACCGTATGCGGGATATCGTCATCATTCACCCAGATGACGGTCTCCCCCGCGCGGATCTTCAGCACCTGCGGTCCGAAGGTGAAGTTGGAGATGTGCACGGTCGGCGTCGCGGCGGGCTGCGCTGCGATCGCCGCGACGGTGCCGGACAGGGCAAGGACGACCGGCAGGATCAGGCGGGAAAAGGGCATCGGGAACTCCATGGATCAGGAAGCGAGGGGTGAATCGATCAGGGCGATGGGATGGGCGCCGCGTCTGAAGGTCAGATCGGTGATGCCAAGCACCGACCGGAGCTGGCCGGCCGGCACGGTCTGCGGTCCGGGCGACGGCGCGGTGCCGGGGGCAGGCTGCGGAAAGGCGGTTGAGCGCGCGGTGTGGAAGGTCATGTTGCCCTCCACCTTCTGCGCGATCTGGTGGACATGGCCGTTGAGGATCGTGACCGATCCGAAGCGCCGCAGATGGCCGAGTGCCTGCGCTGAGTCGTCGGTGCCCCAGCCCCATTCGGCATAGAGCATCCACAACGGGATGTGCGCGAACAGGACGATCGGCGTGGAGGAGGGGCGGCCGGCCAGGTCTTTCGCCAGCCAGGCGATCTGTTCCGCGCCGAGCCGGCCGGCGCCGCCGGGCTGGAGATCGGCGACATTGACCAGGCCGATGAAATGCACGCCTTTGTGATCGAAGCTGAACCAGCCCGCGCCCTTGCTGCCCTTGCCGTAACGGGCGAGGAAGGCCTTGCCATTGCCCTCGTCGAGCATGTCGTGCTCGCCGGGCACATGGAACACCTGCAGCCCGGTCTCGCGGATGATCTGGTCGGCGTCGTCGAATTCGTCGTCGCGCGACAATTGGGTGATGTCGCCGGTGTGGATGATGAAGTCCGGCTTCACCGTCAGCGCGTTCACCTTGGCGATTGCCTCGCGATAGGTTGCCCGCGCATCCGGGTTGGCCGGCTTGGCGAAACCGACATGGCTGTCGCTGAGCTGCAGGAAGGTGAAGCTCGCCGCGTGGCCGGCGCCGCCCGGACTGCCGAGCATCGCGCTGGAGGCGACCCCGCCGCTCAGGGCCCATAGCGCGCCGGTGCCGGCCCAGGCCATGCACCTGAGCGCCGCGCGGCGGTCGGTTTCGTGATCGAACGGGGTCATTCCTCTGCTCCCATGGCTGGTCCTGCAGCCAAGACGGGAGGAGGCGAGGATTTATTCCCGGGCGCGAGAAAATGTCGCCGCGAACGCGTGTCCGCTCTTTCGTGCGATAGCGGACACATAGCGTTCGCGAGCGGACACATATGGCTGAATCCTGAATGGGGTTTCGCGCCGATTGTTGGCGTTCGAGCCCAAGATTTTGCCGAACGGTACGAATTTCGTGCGAGCGCTCCCCATAACTATCTGATTCTACGTCACGCGAGTGTTTGGCATGGGTAATGCAGTAGTACAGCTGCGGGTAGCAATTCCCGCCTGTAAATGCCCCCAAGGAGGAACTGACATGCTGAACCGTTCGACCCTGATCCGCCCCGTCCTCGTCGCCGCTGCCGGCGCGATGCTCGCGGCAACCGCCGTTCCGGCCTTTGCCAATGAGAAGGCCGGCGCACCGACCAACGGCTCGTCGCAGGTGAGCGACGAGCAATCGCAGAAGAAGATCTGCCTCTCGCCGACCGTCACGGGCGAGCCCGTCGTCACCGGCTCGATGCTGGGCAAGCGCCAGTGCCACACCAAGAACGAGTGGGAAGCCAAGGGCGTGAAGTTCCAGTCGAAGTAAGCAAAATCCTGCCTTGGCGCGGCAAGCGGCCGCCGACGCCATCATGAAAAAGCCGCCGCCCGGCACTCTCGGGCGGCGGCTTTTCACTTTCGGGAGGGAGCGCCTCCCGATGGCTAGAAGGTGAACTTCGCCTCGCCGCCGATGATGCGCGGCTCGTTGATCATGCCGGTCAGATTGTTGAAGTCGATCGCGCTGATGCTGCGGATCTGGTTGGTGATATTGCGCGCAAAGGCGCCGACCTCCAGCCCATTGTCCATCTTGTACGCGATCTTGAGGCCGCCTTCGAGCAAGGGCCGCCCGCGGAACTCCTTCGCTTCGTAGAGGAAGTAGTTGATGCTGCTGCGATAGGCCCAGTCGGTATAGACATAGGCCTCACCGTCGCCGACCCGCACGCCGTAGCGCGCGGTGACATTGGCGACCCAGCGCGGCGCCTGGGGGAGATCATTGCCGTCGATCTTGGCCAGGCCGCCGACGACCGGATCGATCATGGTGCAGAGCGAGCCGCATGGGCCGACGCCGATTGCCGGATCGCGGATCTCGGTGAAATTGTAGCTGCCGCTCGCGGTCAGCGTCAGCTCGGGCACCGGTCGTGCGTCGAACTCGGCCTCGACGCCATAGCCGATCGCGTGATCGGCGTTGATCAGGCTCGCCGAGTTGCTGCCGCCGCCAACCGCGGTGAGCTGCAGGTCCTTGGTGCGCGACCAATAGCCATCGAACGAGAAGCGCACGGCGCGATCGAACAGCGTGCCCTTGATGCCGCCTTCGCCCGAAATGGTGGTCTGTTTCTTCGCGACACTGGGCACGCTGCCGAACGTCACGCGATCCTGGATGGCCGGGCCCTGGTAACCGGTCGCCACACGGGCATAGAGATTGATCTCCGGGGTGAGCACATAAGTCGCGCTGACATCCCAGGTGAAATCGCCGTCATCGGCCTTGCGCAGAATCGGCAGTGCCGGCGTGGGCGGGAAAATGTTGGGAGAATAACCCGAGACGCGGTCTTCGCGCTTGTCGTGCGAATAGCGGCCACCGGCACGCAGCGTAAAGGCGTCGCCCACCTTGTAGGCGATCGAGGCGAAGATGCCGTAATTCTCGTTGACGTTGTTGTGGAAGATATTCTGGTTGTTGTCGGCGGCGCGAGAGCCGGACGCCGGGAAGGCATAGTTATATTCGTGATATTGCAGCCGCTGGTGGAAATAATAGGCACCGGCCTGCGCGCTGAAACCGCCGAAATCGTCGGTCGCGAAGCGCAACTCCTGGCTGAACTCCCTGGGCCGCGTGATGCCGCCCGTGTTCGACGGAAACAGCGCGTTGTTCAGCCCGAGCGCCGGGAACACATAGACGTTGCCGCCATCGATGTCGCCGGTGCTCTCCACCTTGGCCTGCTCGAACGCGGTGACCGAATAGAGCGTGCCGATCCCGTCGAGATGATAATCGAGGCGAATATCGGTGCCCCATTGAGTCATCGACTGGCTGGTATAGCCGTCGAGCGCGACCTTGCTTGGATCGAAGCCGGGCGAGAAATCATTGCTGCCCTGCTTGAACAGGCCGGCGCGGAAGACACGCGGCGTGCCGACGAGATCGCGCCCGTGGAAGTTGAGCAGCGCGTTGAAATCGCCGCTCGAATAGCCGAGCTGGAAGCGGCCGGCGAGATCGCGATAGCCTTCCAGCTTCTTGTCGGCGACGCCGGTGGTCGACGTGTTGGTCACCCAGTCGTCGCGGCGCTGAAGCTGGCCCGAGGCGCGGAAGGAGAAGCCGCCGCCGAGCGGAACGCCGATCGCCGCCTCGGCGCTGACCGAGTTGTAGGTCGCCCAGGAGATGCTGGCATAGCCGTTATAGCCGGCGGCCTCGCTCGGCTTGACCGAGTCCAGCTTCACGACGCCCGCGGGGGTGTTGCGGCCGAACAAGGTGCCCTGCGGGCCGCGCAACACCTCGACATTGGCGAGGTCGAACACCGGGAAGGACTTCAGCATCGGGTTTTCGAGCGCGACATCGTCATAGACGACCGACACCGGCTGCGCGGCGTTGGGATCGAAATCGGTGTTGCCGAGGCCGCGGATATAGAAGCGCGGGAAGGTGCGGCCGAACGAGGATTCGATCTGCAGGCTCGGCGTGCGCGACGACAGGAAGCGGACGTCCTGGCCGCTGGAATTGAGGACGTCGAGCTTGTCGCCCGAGATGCTGGTCACCGCGACCGGCACGTCCTTGCTCGATTCCTCGCGGCGCAGGGCGGTCACGACGATGTCGGGAATGCCCTTGTCGCCGGGCTCCGCCTGAGCGGTTGCCGGCGCCGGGTCGGCGGTCTCCGCCGCGGCGGGCGCCGCTACCAGGGTCAGCGCGAGCAGCGAGGCGCTGGCGGCAATGGTATGGACGTCAATCGATATGCGAGCAGCCGTGGCGAACATGGATATCCCCCTGATGGTACAGGACATCCCCCCTGTGATTCCGCGAGTCCCGGAATTCACACCGAAACGTAACATGGCTGCAATGCGCATCAAGCCATACCAGGACCGATCCGGCACTTCTTCGCCGGCCGTTGCCTCAATGCCGCACCTGCCGCCTGTGGAGCACGCGCATCGCCGTTTCGAGCCTGGCGCGATCGGCTCCCCCGCGCGTCCGGCGATCTGCCGCAACGGCGCCGGTATATCTTTCACTTCCGGTGCTTTTCTTGCGGTCCCTCAACTGGCGAAGCTGCGCGCTTCGGGTTAGCGTGCCCGAAACGGAGGTCCTGGATGAGAGTTGTTTTCGGTATGCTGGCCGGCGTTGCCTTGTCGGCGGCTGCGCCCGTCCACGCATCGTGGCTGGAAGCGCGAACCGATCATTTCATTGTCGATATCGACGCCGACGAACCGAATGCCCGCGAATATGCGACCAAGCTCGAACGCTTCGATGCCGCGTTGCGCACCCTATATGGTGTGGCGGACGACCCGGCTCGCCGATCGAATCCCTTGCGCGTCTTCGCGCTGCGCCCGGCGCTGTTCCAGCGCGTGTGCGGCTGTACCTCCGTGCTTGGCTATTATGATCCCCGTGCCGGGGGCTCGGTGATCTTCAGCAGCTATCTGCCCGATATTGACCAGAAGGCCCCGCCCGGATCGCTCAGCCCGAGGGCGGTGATGCTCCACGAATACAGCCATCATTTCATGTATTCGAATTATCCGAACGCCTATCCGCTCTGGTATTCGGAGGGCTTTGCGGAGTTCAACGCCAACGTCCAGTTCAATGCCGACAACTCCATGACGGTCGGCCTGCCCGCCAATTATCGCTATTACGCCCTCCACAACGGAAACACGGAGCTTCCCGTTAAGGAGCTGCTCAACCCGTCTCCGGATACGCTGCGGGATGGATTCGCCGTCGATCGGATATACGGGCTGGGCTGGTTGCTGACGCACTATCTGACGCTTGATCCGGCTCGGAAAGGCCAGTTGGACACCTATCTGGCGCTGCTCAACAAGGGCAAGCCGAGCGTCGAAGCCGCGACCATGGCCTTTGGCGATATCCGCGCGCTCTACCATGATCTCTTCAACTATCTTCGCGCGAACAAGCTCGCGCCGCCGTTGCGCGTGCCGGCGCCGACTCATGCGATCGCCGTGACGATAACCCCGCTGTCCGAAGGGGCGGGCGCGATGATGCCGGTCCATGCCCGCTCGGCAAGCGGCGTGACGACCAAGAGCGCCAATGATGTGGCGAAGGACGGAGAGCGCGTTGCCGCGCGCTTCCCCGCGGATCCGATCGTGCAGGTCGACCTGGCCGAGGCGGAATTCGACGCCGACGATCTGGATGCCGCAGATGCCGCCGCCGACCGCGCTCTGGCGGCCGCGCCGACGAACATGACGGCGTTGCTGTACAAGGGCAGGGTCGCGACGGCGCGCGCGAAAAAGGCGAAGGCGACCGACGCCGCGACATGGGGCGCCGCGCGCGCCTGGTTCCTGAAGGCGAACCATAGCGATCCCAATGCGGCGCTGCCGCTCCTGCTCTATTATCAGAGCTTCCTGGCCGCCAAGGCGGAGCCCAGCCCCGGCGCGCTGAAAGGATTGTCGCGTGCCCAGGTCCTGGCGCCCGAGGATCATACGGTGCGCTTCCTGCTCGCCCGGCACCTGCTCGACCAGGGCGATGTCGCGTCGGCCCGCTTTCTGCTCCGGCCGATCGCCTATGCCCCGCACGGCAAAGCCGACGACGATCGCGCGCGTCAGGCGATCGACCTGCTCGATGCCGGCAAGGTCGACGAGGCGAAGAAAGCGATGGCCGACAAGCCCGACAAGGACGAGAAATAGAAACCGCCGCCCGGGCATCCCCGGACGGCGGCAATTCATCGCGGCATTGAACGGCTGGATCAGCTGTTCAGATACTCGCCGGCATCCTCGTCGGTGCCGGTGCCCGACGTCGTGACCGCCGCCAGCGCATCGCTGCCGGTGTCGTCGGCGACGTCGCGCAGCTTTTCGGCTTCACGCTCTTCCGCCGCCGAATTCGGCGCGATCAGCACTTCCTGCAGACGACGCTGCTGGACGCGGAGCGCCGCATCGCGGCTGGATGCCGCGACCCGCAGGCGGTTCATGCCGGCGCCGGTGCCCGCCGGGATGAGCCGGCCGACGATGACATTCTCCTTGAGGCCGATCAGCGTGTCCTGCTTGCCCTGGACCGCCGCCTCGTTGAGGACGCGGGTGGTCTCCTGGAACGACGCCGCCGAGATGAAGCTGCGGGTCTGCAGCGACGCCTTGGTGATGCCGAGCAGCACGGGCTTGCCCTGGGCCGGAGTCTGGCCCTTGGTCAGCTTCGAGTTGATGTCGTCCATCTCGTCGCGGTCGACCTGCTCGCCGGCGAGCAGGGTGGAGTCGCCGCCATCGGTGATCTCGACCTTCTGCAGCATCTGGCGAACGATCACCTCGATGTGCTTGTCGTTGATCTTCACGCCCTGGAGACGATAGACCTCCTGGATCTCCGACACGAGATATTCCGCCAGCGGCTCGATGCCGAGCACCTCGAGGATGTCGTGCGGGTCGGGGCTGCCGCCGATCAGATTGTCGCCACGCTTGACGTAGTCGCCTTCCTGAACGTCGATCACCTTCGACTTCGGCACCAGATACTCGACGACCTCGCTGCCGTCCTCGGGCTGGATGCCGATCTTGCGCTTGGCCTTATAGTCCTTGCCGAACACGACGCGGCCCGAGACCTTCGCGATGATCGCGTTTTCCTTGGGCTTGCGTGCTTCGAACAGCTCCGCGACGCGGGGCAGACCGCCGGTGATGTCACGCGTCTTCGCGGCTTCGCGAGAGACACGGGCCAGCACGTCGCCGCCCTGGACCTGCGCGCCGTCCTCGACCGAGAGCGTCGCCCCCGGTGCGAGCATGTAGCGGCCGGCCTCGCCCGAAGCCTCGTCGAGCAGGGTCAGGCGCGGACGCAGATCCTCCTTCGACTTGGTCGCGGCGCGATATTCGGTGACGACACGTTGCGAGATGCCGGTCGCTTCGTCCGCCTGCTCGGTGAGCGTCTTGCCCTCGATCAGGTCGACATATTTCACGACGCCCGGGTTCTCGGTGATCACCGGCATGGTGAACGGATCCCATTCCGCCATCCGGTCGCCCTTGGTGACGATATGGCCGTCGTCGAACAGGACATAGGCACCGTAGGGGATGCGGTGCACCGCCCGCTCGCGCCCGTCCATGTCGACGATCGCCACTTCGCCCGAACGGCTCAGCACGACGCGGCGGCCGCGCTGATCCATGATGATGCGAAGATCGCGATATTCCATCGTCCCGTCGGCAACCGCCTCAAGGTTCGACTGCTCGTTGAGCTGCGCCGCGCCGCCGATGTGGAAGGTCCGCATCGTCAGCTGGGTGCCCGGCTCGCCGATCGACTGCGCGGCGATGACGCCGACAGCCTCGCCGATGTTCACCGGCGTACCGCGGGCGAGATCGCGCCCGTAGCATTTGCCGCAAACGCCGATCTTGGTCTCGCAGACCAGCGGCGAACGGATCTTCACCGCCTGGGCGCCGATCGCCTCGATCTGCGCGATCATCGGCTCGTCGAGCAAGGTGCCCGAGGGGATGACGACCTCGCCGGTCTTGCTGTCGACGATCTGCACCGCCGGGCCCTCGGGCGCGAAATGTTTGTTGCCGAAGGCCAGGATGGACCAGAGCACCGGGCGGAAATCCCGGCCCATCTCGGTCAGGACATAGTCGTCGCGCGGCGGCCGCTCGCTGTATCGCCGCCGCTCGAGCAGACCCGCCTCGGTCAGCGCCGCGAGCCGACGGGTCAGAATATTCGGGGCAATTCCGAGGCCGCGCTGAAACTGGTCGAAGCGCGTCGCGCCGCCTCCCGCATCCCGCAGGATCATCATGCCCCACGCGTCACCCACACGGCAGAGGCCGCGTGCGATCGGGCAGGGCCCTTCGGCATATTTCTCACTGTCCATTGCATAATGATAGTCACATAACTATCGTTATGCAAGTCACTTGGCTCAAGGCGAGTCGCAGGAGGTTCATCATGACAATCCATCACACCATCAATACCGGCACAGCCCTCGTTACCGGCGCTTCGACCGGCCTCGGCGCGGTCTATGCCGAGCGCCTGGCCCATCGCGGCAACGATCTGATTCTCGTCGCGCGCGATGCCGCACGGCTGGAAACGCTCGCAGAGAGGCTGCGCCGGGAGGCGGGAGCAA
>NZ_JAQGLC010000072.1 GCF_028293085.1 Sphingomonas bacterium | reverse complement strand
CACGCACCTCGGCAATCGCATTGGGCAATGACTTGCCCGCCTCCCGAACGATCAGGCCGAGCAGGATCGGCATCCGCGCCTGCATCAGGTCTGCCGCACGCTCGAGACAGGCGGCACGATCCGCCGGCGCCGACATCGCCCAGTCGGCGCGCGCGGCCGATGCCAGCGCGTCGCGTACATCGCCGTCCAGCGCTTCGGTCACCCGGCCCACCACATCGCGGTGGTCGGCGGGATTGAGCACATCCCTCGGCGCGCCCTGGCTTCCGTCAGGTGCGGCCGCCCAGTCGATCGCGGCGCTGTCGCGCAAGGCTTGAGTCAATCCGGCGAGGACAGTCTCGTCGGTCAGGTCCAGCCCTGCCGAATTGCGGCGCGCGCCGTAGAGATCGGCCGGCAGCGCGATCTGATCGTGCGGCTGCCCCGGCACCGGCATGGCGCGCGCGATCTCGACCGGGTCGGCGACGAGCTCGTCGATCGACACCGCCGGATCGGCGATCCGGTTGACGAAGGAGGAATTGGCGCCGTTCTCCAACAGGCGGCGGACGAGATAGGCGAGCAATGTCTCGTGCGTGCCGACCGGCGCATAGATGCGGCAGGGGCGATCGAGCCTGGTCTTGCCCACCACCTCTTCGTAGAGCGGCTCGCCCATGCCGTGCAGGCACTGGAATTCATAATCGCCGATCGCGAAATCGGGGCCGGCGAGCTGGTAGATGGTCGCCAGCGTCTGCGCGTTGTGGGTGGCGAACTGGGGGAAGACCGCATCGCGCGCGTCGAGCAGTTTCCGCGCACAGGCGACATAGGCGATGTCGGTGTGAAGCTTGCGGGTATAGACCGGGAAGCCCGGCAGGCCATCGACCTGGGCGCGCTTGATCTCGGCGTCCCAATAGGCGCCCTTGACCAGCCGCACCATGATCCGCCGCCCGGCCCGCCGAGCCAGATCGACGATGAAATCGAGCACGAAAGGGCAGCGCTTGCCATAAGCCTGGACCACGAAGCCGAGGCCGTTCCACCCCGCCAGATCCACATCGAGGCTCAGGCTTTCGAGCAGGTCGAGCGAGACCTCGAGCCGATCTGCTTCCTCCGCGTCGATGTTGAAGCCGATGTCGTAGGATTTCGCGAGCAGCGCCAACGCCTTCACCTGTGGCAGGAGTTCGCTCATGACGCGCTCGACCTGGGTGCGCGCATAACGCGGATGCAGCGCCGACAGCTTGATCGAGATGCCCGGCCCCGCGAAGATCCCGCGCCCCGCCGATGCCGTGCCGATGGCATGGATCGCGGCTTCGTAATCGCTGTAATAGCGCGCGGCGTCCGCCGCCGTGGTCGCGGCCTCGCCCAGCATGTCATAGGAATAGCCGAAGCCCTTCGCCTCCATCTCGCGCGAGCGGCGCAGCGCCTCGGCGATCGTCTCGCCGGTGACGAACTGCTCGCCCATCATGCGCATCGCCATGTCGACCCCGCGGCGCACCACCGGCTCGCCGCAGCGCGCGATCAGGCGCGTCAGCGCGGCCGCCAGCCCGGTATCGTTCACGCTGGTCGCGAGCTTGCCGGTCACCACCAGCCCCCAGGTCGCGGCGTTGACGAACAGCGACCGGCCGCCGCCCAGATGCGACTTCCAGTCGCCGGCAGCGATCTTGTCGCGGATCAGCGCGTCGCGCGTCGCGCTGTCGGGAATCCGCAGCAGCGCTTCGGCGAGGCACATCAGCGCGACGCCCTCCTGGCTGGACAGCGAATATTCCTGCACCAGCCCTTCCACGCCGGCGCCCTTGTGCTTGGCGCGCAGCGCGAGGATGAGGCTTCGCGCGGTTGTCGCCGCGGCCAAGCGCGTGGCGGCGGGTAGCGCCGCGGCGGCGATGAGCGGTGCGAGGCACTCCGGCTCGGGTCGACGATAGGCCGCCGTGATCGCCTGCCGCAACTGACCCTGCGGACGGACCGGTGGCGCGAAGGCGGCGAAGGGCGGATCGATCATGGCGGTCAAGCGGCGTGTCCCTGATGTGTCGCGCCCATCGTAGCAGCAAGGTTGCAGGCAATCAGACTTTATAATAAGCCATCAGATGATGTTTTTCCCTCATTTTATCACTTTTATGGGCAAATAATATGGCCATGGCCTCGAATCTTGGTGAAATCGACGAATTTGACCGGAAGATTATCGACGCCCTGATAGAGGATGGCCGGATGACGGTCACCGAACTCTCGACGCGTGTCGGCCTGTCGAAGACTCCCTGTCAGGTCCGCCTCAAGCGGCTAATCGATACGGGGTATATTCTCGGCTTTCGCGCCCTGATCGATCCGGCGAGGCTGGGCATGGATCATGTCGCCTTCACTGAAGTGAAACTGTCGGACACGCGGGAAGAAGCGCTGGACGAGTTCAACGCCGAAGTCCGCAAGATCAGGGAGGTGGAAGAATGCCACATGATCGCCGGCCATTTCGATTACCTGCTCAAGGTGCGAACGTCGGACATCCGAAAATACCGGATCGTTCTGGGTGAGAAGATCTCCAGCCTGCCGCATGTGGCCAACACATCGACTTTCGTTGCCATGCAGACCGTGCAGGATCCGTGGTCGGCAGCCAGTCCGCGCTATCGATAGGTCAGCGGGCTGTCTGTCGTTGCGCGAAGGCGGAACTGCCCCGGCAGGGATGCGCCACCGGCGGATTCGCTCATCGGCCACCGCAGGCGAATATCTTTCGCTCCGATGATGCCCGGCTAATCCGGGTGGGGGCCCGGAAACAGGACCCGCTTCCGGATCATCGCGCGTCGCGGTAGCGTTCGGTCAGTGCGCGAGGGCGGTTGTCGGTCGATACCTGCACGCCGTCGATGATCACGGACCGGGCGTTGGTGGAGGGTTCGAGCGGATCTCCATCCCATATGACGATATCGGCAGCCTTGCCCGGCTCGAGGGTGGCGGAGCCGCCGCCCCAGATGGCGCGCGGGTTTACGGTGATTGCCTGAAGCGCCCGATAATAGGGCAGCCCGTTGGCCACCGCGAGGCCAGCGCCCTGGCGCAGCGCGAGACCCGCATTGTAGGACAGCTCAATGGCCCCTCCCGACAGGCCGAACGCCACGGTCACCCCCGCTCTGTCGAGAATGGCGGCGGCGTCGAGCCTGTTGCCCAGCTCATCGAAGGAGTTCGGCAGATTCGATTCGGGATCCAGCACGACCGCAATATGTGCGGCGGCGAGAACCTCCGTCGCTCGCCACGCCTCGGCACCGCCGACAATCACCACCCGAATCCGCTCCTCGGCGGCAAATTTGGCCGCCTGCCTGATATCGGACTCCCGATCGGTGTTGATCGCCAGCGGTATCTCGCCCGCCAGCAGGCGGGACAGCACGGCGCTGTCCTGGGCACCGAGAGCCGTCGGCGGCTTCTTTGCGCGGACGCCATCGAGAGCGGCGCGCAGAAGCTGCCACTGCACCGCGCGCGATCCGGCCTCCTTGTCCCAGGCGCCGCCCCCGATCGTGACGAAGAGCGCGACATTCGCGCGGTCGAGTATGTCCGAACCGGCGCGGAGGCGGATGAGCGAACCCTGGCCCCCAAATGGCGGCACCTCGGACTTTGACGGGAAGCTCAGTGCCCCGGTCAGCCCGTCGGCGCGGGCCAGTGCGACGAGTACCGAATTGCCGTTGAGCGCTGCACTGACATCGAAACCGGCGCTCAGCGAATGGGCGAGCGAACGGTCGTCCCGCGTCGCGGACGCAGCCGAGACCTCGACCAGACCGAGTTGCGTGGCCGCGTTGATCAGCCCCGGCGTCACGGGCTTGCCCGCCGCGTCGATCACCGTCGCGTCCGGCGGCACGGCGCCCGCGGCGGTCACCGAGATTATCCTGCCGCTCTCGATGAGGATGGTCGCGTCGGGCACCGGATCGGGCGCGGTCATCGTCCAGGCTTTGGCGTGGACGATCGCGAGCGTCTGCGCGCCCGCCGGAGCGGCAAGGGCCAGCGCTGCAAGGGCCAGTGTTGCATGGCCGGGGATCAGTATTTTCATGGTCGCGGCGACCCGGTACGCCCGAGCTCGAAGTCCGAGAGGCTATGCGCCGGCGGCGAGGCCCGATCGAACGCCACCGCGCCGTCGATCACGACGAGATCGGCCTTGGTGTAGATGCTGAAGGGGTCGCCCGACCACAGAACGAGGTCCGCGTCATAACCCGCCGCCAATGTTCCGATCCGGTCGCTCAAGCCAAGCATCCTCGCCGGGTTGCTGGTGATCCAGCGGATCATGCGCTCCGGTGGCGTGTCTATCCCCAGGGCGCGGCCGGCCCCGCCGGCCTTGGCCGCCTCGATGTTGAGGCGTTGCCCCGTTTGCGGAGAATCGGAGTGCATCGTCACGCAGACGCCCGCATGATCGAGCAGCGGGGCATTTGCCCGGACATCGTCCAGCGCCTCCATTTTCCAGCCCCACCAGTCGCCGAAGACTGCCACGCACATGTCGGCCGCCCGGATCAGGCCCGGAATCTTGTAAGCCTCTCCCGCGTGATGGAACGCGTTGAGGTGGAAGCCGAACTCACGCGCGACGGCCAGCATCGTCGCCATGTCGTCTGATCGATAACAGTGCATGTTGACATGGATGTCGCCCGCCAGGATGCCGGCGAGCGCCTCGACCTTCAGGTCGCGCTCCGGCGGCGCCGCTGCGGCGCCGGATGCATAGCGATCCCACGCGTCGCGATATTTCTGTGCCGCGACGAACGCATTGCGGATAAAGGCGACCTCGCCCTGGCGACTGGTTGGGCCGTTCTTGGCTTCCGCATCCCGCTGTTTGGGGTTCTCGCCGCACGCCATCTTGAAGCCCTGGGGCGCGCCGGGAAACTTCATTGCCGATACCGTCGTAGCGGTGATCGGCTTGAGCACGACAGCCCGGCCACTGAAGATCGGACTCGATCCGGGCAGAACCTGAAGCGTCGTAACCCCACCTTCGAGCGCACGCGAGAAACCCGTGTCCTGGACGTTGATCGCCGTCTCGACCCAGGTGTCGGCGACGTTCGGCTGTTCCCCATCGGATACGTCGGACGAGTCGCGGTCGATATCGGTCAGGGGTACGACATAGGTGCCGTTATGGCTGTGAACATCGATCACGCCCGGGGTAACCCAGCGGCCATGCGCGTCGATCATGCGCGCACCTGTGCGATCGGGCAGATTACGTCCGACCGCAACAATCCGGCCGCCGCGAACGAGCACCTCGCCATCGTCGATCCGCTTACCCGCCCCATCGAGAATCGTCGCGTGGGTGATGATGAAGTCGGTGCGCGGCAGCGGCGTGTACGTGCTCGCGAACGGATCCACTCTCCAGGGTGGGGTACGCGGTTCGGGCGGCGAGGACTGGGCTGGAACCGCGAGGGCGAAGCCGAGGAGCATGGCCGGTGCCAGCCGGAGCCCCTGGCGCCATAGGGTGCCAGGTAACCTGGTCATGCCAGACGCTTCGCGTTGAAGCGCCGCATCCATCGTACGGTCGCCTGGTCCGGAAGCGTCTCGAATATGTTTTGCAAGGTCTCCACCTCCTCGTCCTGACCGAGTTTGAACTTGCCGCTCAGGACCGTTACCTCGGCGCGGAACGCGATGATCGCACCCTGCATCGGCACGTACCGATCGCCAAGCTCGGCGACATCCCATGGGTGGTCGAGTCCGCCCTCCATGGCGCTGACCAAGCTTAGCAGGGCCAGCGGCGTTTCGTCAGGGAGGAAGGTCACGCGCGCGGCAATGCGGAGTTGCGCGTAGTTCCATGTCGGCGCCCAGTCGCGGCGCCCGGCATGTGTCGGCGATATATAGGCCTGGGGACCCTGAAAGAGGATCAGCACCTCGGGATCCTTGCCCAGGCGTTCGCACAGCGGATTGCCGCGGCTCATATGACCGAACAGGTGAGTCAGCTCGCCCGCGTCGCTGAATTCGCCGAGCAGCGGCAGGAGGCTGGCGGTCTCGGTATCACCGCAGGGGGCGCAGACCCAGGCCAGCGGAAATTCCGCAATCAGATCCCGCACGTCAGCGGGATCGAAGCCTTCGAAACGTCCGCTCCTACCCATGGGTTCGCCGCCAGCGCAGCCCGATCTGATGTTCACATTTCCCCCAATACCCGGTCGGCCGGAAGCCATTCCTCGACACTCGCGGGGGCGGCCGCAACAACCAAGACTGGAATCGGAGCGGGACCAACGGATCATTGCGGGATCGATTCCGTTCACCTACCATGGATCCTGTCCTGGTAAGAATATGGAGAGATTGGCGGGCCAATGCTGCGTCCCTGGAAAGTCAGCCTGAGCGAGCGCATCGATCCGAAGCGAGAGCTTCCGATGTATCTGCAGATCATCCAGGCCCTGGTGCGCGATATCGAGCGTGGCCGGCTGACAACGGGGACCTTTCTCCCGAGCAGCCGGGAGCTTGCCACGGCACTGGGCGTGAACCGGAAGACGGTGGTGCTCGCCTATGAAGATCTGATTGCGCAGGGCTGGCTGGCTTCCGCGGGCACGCGCGGAACCATGGTCTCCTCATCGCTGCCCGAACCGGACCGCGCGACGGTCGAGGGCCTGATACCGCATGATCATGCCACGACGGCCGATTACCGCTTCGCCCTGCCGCCCGAGCGGCCGCTCGCGCTGCCGGCGGGGGACGGATACAAGCTCGATGAAGGAACGCCCGATGGCCGGCAGTTTCCTACGGAACTGCTGGCGCGCGCCTATCGATCGGCGGTGCAGCGTGCGACGCGCGAGAACCGCTTCCAGTATCGCAACCCGCACGGTTCCGACTCGCTCCGCGAGGCTATCGCCACGATGCTCAAGAGCGAGCGCGGCCTCTCCGTGACGGCCGCCAATATCTGCATCACGCGTGGCAGCCAGAATGGCATCTTCCTGGCGGCGCAGGCGCTGATCAAGGCCGGCGACTCCGCGATCGTCGAGGAGCTGACCTATGAGCCAGCTGTGGCGGCATTTCGTGCCTGCGGCGCCGATATCGTGCCGGTCAGGGTGGATGAGGACGGGATCAATGTAGAGGATGTCGAGCGGGCGTGCCGGCGACATCCGGTACGCGTGGTGTTCCTGACCCCCCACCATCAGTTTCCGACCACGGTGGCGTTGCGGCCGGAGCGACGCCTACGCCTGCTCGAGTTGGCGCGGCAGTTCGGCTTCGCGATCATCGAGGATGACTATGACCACGAATTCCATTTCGAGTCGCAGCCTCTGTTACCGATGGCGGCCTATGCGCCGAACCATGTGATCTATATCGGTTCGCTCTCGAAGCTGCTGCTGCCGGCGCTTCGGGTCGGCTATATCGCGGCGCCCACCGCGGTGATCGAGGCGATCGCGCATTTCGTGTCGCTGACGGACGGGATGGGCAATACCCTGACCGAGGACGCCGCCGCGGAACTGATCGAGAATGGCGAGCTGCGGCGACACGCGCGCAAGGTCCGGCAGGTCTATCTCAAGCGGCGCGATACCTTCGCCGCGACGCTTGATGCGACGTTCGGCGATCTTGCCGACTATGCCAGGCCCGATGGCGGACTCGCCTTCTGGCTGAGATTCCGGCGTGTGGCCGATCTCGACCGGATCGAGGAGCGCGCGCCCGCCTTGAAAATACGCTTCGCCGCGTCGCGATCGTTCATGACGCGGGCCAGCGCGCCGCGCGGACTTCGCTTCGGCTTTGCGAGCCTGACGGAATATGAGGCGCGACAGGCACTGCGGGCGCTGCGGTCCGCCGCCGACTGATGGTCCCGTGGACATCGTCCAGTTGGATGTTTCCCTTTCCCACGCGCGACCCAAGCTGACGGCGCGAGGCCCGCGACGATCGCCGGCCGGAGCAATGGGAGGTGAACCTTGAAGACAATTATTCCCGCCATGGCGCTTTTGGCCGCGCTGGCAGCCCAGCCCGCTGTTGCCGAACCGGCAAAGACCGTCGCTCCGGTTGCGACCCCACCGGCTGCCGATGCTCCCTGGCCCGAGGCCTATTTCGAGATATTCAAGCTGGCGCCGGGCAAACAGGAGGCATTCATCAGGGATATCGCCCGTGGCGACCTGGTCTCCGCCGCCGGTGGCGAGCCACCGATGCAGATCTATTTCCACGAAGATGGCGCCGACTGGGACGTGCTGCTGTTCAAGCCGGCCCGGACGGAAAAGCCGACCGCGGCACAGGAGGCCGCGATGGCAGCGAAGGCCAGCGAACTGCAGATCGAGACGGGCCCCGCTTATTATGTCCGCATTCGCGAGATGATTGCTTCGCACACCGACACCAAGGCCTATGGACCGGTGTCGGCGGCGGCGTGGCTGGCGAGGCTCGACAAATGGCGTGCCGGGCATCCGTCCGCGGTCTCGCATCCTGCACCATAAGGCACAAAAAGACGACCCGCACCTGACCACCGGCGAGCGGGGTCAGGTGCGGGTCGTCCCGCTTTTTTCTAGAATTCGACGGTCGCGGACACGCGCAGCGTACGCGCTGCGCCCTGCAGCAGGTATCCACCGAACGACGAAGCCCAATAGTTCTTGTTGGTGATGTTGTCCAAACTCGCGCGCAGCGTGATCGGATGCGCACCCGTGACGATGATATAGCGCGCGCCCAGATCGAAGGTCGCCCAGGATGGAATCTGCAGCGTGTTGGCGACATCGACCTGCTGCCGGTCGGTATAGACCACGCGCCCGGTCACGGTCATCTTGTCCAGGAACGGTGGCACGACTTCCATCCCGAAATTCACCTGCACCTTGGGCACGCCAATGGCGGTCTTGCCGTCGCTCAGCCCGCCTTCGGTCTTCGAAAGCTTCGCGTCGTTCACCGTCAGGCCGCCGATGAACCGGACGTACCGGCTGGCCTCGCCATTGATCGAGAATTCGAAGCCGCGATTACGCTGCAGGCCGTCAACGACGAACGTGTTGGCACTGTTGAGATAGGCGCTGGGCTGTTCGATCTGATAGATCGCCGCCGTGGCGGTAAACCGCGCCAGGCCCAGCTTGACGCCCGCTTCATATTGCGTCGACTTGTAGGGAGCAAAGACCGCCCCCTGATTGACTGCGCCGGATGGCGCGGTCGGGCCCTGGGACAGCCCCTCGATACGATTGGCATAGACCGACAGGAAGGATGTCGGCTTGACCACGACACCGAAGACCGGAGTCGTCGCGGTCTTCCGGTAGGTCGTGGTCGGCTGACCCGTATAGGCAAAGGCGTTCACGAGCATCGACTGCCGGCGCAACCCGGCGATCACCAGAATATGGTCGTCGAGAAAGCCGAGCGTGTCCGAACCATAGACGCTCTCCATGTCGGTCTTCTTGATCGATTTGAGATTGTTGACGTCGCCACCGGAGAAGCCGGGGGACGGAGCCGCCACGCTCGGCGTATGGTAGATATTGGTATCATAATAGAAATTGCCGCCGAACGAGCCAAAAACATAGGCATTGCGGTTGTCGGTGAGGGTCACCGATGCGCCGGCGTTCAGCTTGTGGCTGATCCCACCGGTATCAAAGGCAGCGCGCACGCCGACCTGTCCCGCATAATTATTGTCTTCGCGCGGGACGAGCAGGCTGTAGGCATAGCCGGCACCCGTCGTCGCGTTGCTTAGGGTTATGGCCGAATATTCGCCGTCCTCGCGCCCGTCGCGGAAACCGAACGTGGTGAAGAGGGTCACGTCCTTTGCGACATCAAGCTCGGCGCGGAAGATGCCGTAGATGTCGCGCAGGCGAGTGAAGGTCCAGGGCTGGCCATAATTATAGTCCGCGGCCGGGGCGACCGGCACGGTCGCTGATGCGACCGTAACGGTAGGACGGCCCCAGATGACTTCCTGGTGCTCGTAGCCCAAGTCGAGGGTCACCCGGCCGGCCCCGTGACGCCAGTCCAGACTGGCCCCGCCGACCGTTGCGTCGCGATGTTCATTGTCGCTGGCAGCCTCGCCGTCGCGGTAAACCCCGTTGATCCGGATGCCGAAATCATGATCGGGCCCGAAGCGCATGCCCGCATCCACGCTGCCGCCAAGGATGCTCTGGCCCGTATAGGTGGCCGTCGCGCGGACAAACGGATCGTCGACGGCGCGCTTGGGGATCAGGTTGATCCCGCCACCGATGCCGGAGCCGCTTGGGGCCGCGCCGAACAGGAATGCGCTGGCGCCGTTGAGGACCTGCACGCGATCATAGAGTTCGGGCGACACGATCTGGCGCGGCGCGACGCCGTAAAGGCCTTCCATCGCGACATCGTCGCCGCTGAGCGGGAAACCGCGGATGACGAACTGTTCCGACGAATTGCCGAAGCCGTAGGTCGAGCGGACCGCCGGGTCGTTCTTCACGACATCGGCGATCGTCTCCGCCTGCTGGTCCAGAATAAGCCGGGCGGTATACGAGGATACGTTGAACGGCGTACTCAGCGCATCGACATTGCCGAGCGCGCCGAGCGCGCCGTCGCTGACGACCTGCTTCTGTTCCTGCTGGCCGATGACGATGATGTCGTCGTCACGATTTGCCGACGAATCCTGGGCAAAGGCGGGCGCCGAGAGGACGCTGGCGACAGCCAGCGACGCAAGTCCCGTTCCCCTGATGAGCATTTTTTTCATACTTCCCCCTTTTAGCGTGAGTTCGGGCGACGCCATCGCTTCATCTGCGCCGGTTCTCTCCGGCGTGAGCGACATGTCATCAGCGTGGATATTGTGCCGGTAACTGGCAGCCGGAAACATCCAATTCTGTTGCATCCGACGGGACCAAAGCAAATCGTGCAACGGCCCACCACTGGACCCCAGTGGAGTCGGGAAAGTGGATGTTTTGGGTGGCCACCCCCTGGGGCAAACGGAACCGATGTCCGCCACTCTCCTCCGCCCCGTCGCTCGGTCGGCGACGCGCCTGCCCCTTCGCGCCCACGCCGCGCGCCTTCATCGCTGGCTTGGCCTGGCTGCCGCGGTATTCTGGATCATTCAGGCCGTAACCGGCGTGCTGATCGTCTTTCACTGGGAGATCGACGACGCAACACTGGGCGGCCGGCACGCTGCGACCGATCTGCCGCGGATCGAGGCGCGCGCCGCGGCCCTTGCCCCTGCCGGATCGGGCCGCACGATCGAGTCCATCTGGACCTCGGCCGGTTTCGCGGATCGTTATGACGTGACGGTCGCAGATCAGGCGAACGGGACCAGCCGGGTGGTTCGCGTGGCGGGAGACGGATCGGTCCTGCGGGATCGCAGCGACGCCGCGACGCCTTTCACCGATGTGCTGGTCGGCATCCACCAGACCCTTCTCGGGGGCGAAGCCGGCAGCTGGATTGTCGGGACGACCGGCAGTTTGCTGCTGACCAACCTTCTCTTCGGCCTGGTCGCCGCGTGGCCGAAGCCGCGGACCTGGCGCCGGGCCGTGGTTCCGGTCCGGACGGGCCCGGCGATCGCGAAGGCCTATTCCTGGCATCGGGCAGTCGGGCTCTGGGGTGCGTTGCCGGCCATCGTGCTGGTGGCGGCCGGCACCATGCTCGTGTTCGAGGATGGTACGGCGCGCCTTGTCGGCGCCACGCCGGTCGCGGTGCCCGCCCTGCCGGGCACGCCCCGCATCGGTATCGCCGCTGCCGTCGCCTCTGCCGAACGGGCGCTCCCCGGCAGCCGCCTGACGGCGATTACGACGATGCCGAGCGAAACGAACGCCATATATCGTATCCGGCTGCTTGCCCCGGGTGAGTTCCGTCGCGCCTTTGGCACGTCGACGGTGGACGTCGACGCCGTTACCGGTCGCGTCCGGCAGCTCCATCGCGCGACCCAAGCCCCGGCAGCGACCAGGTTCATGGACATGCTATATACCGTCCACACGGGCGAGATAGCCGGAACGGTCGGTCGCCTGCTGGTCATGAGCATCGGGGTCTGGCTCGCCAGCATGATCGTCCTCGGCCTTCTGCTCTGGCAGCGTCGGCACAATGTAAGGCGACGTCGGGAGAACACGTAGGGCGATCCCCGCCTTTGTTATCAAGTAGCTATGCCAATCCGAATGAGCCTCGCTCCGCTGGCCCGGTTCGGCAGGCGGCACCGCGACGGGGCGCTGAATCCGACGCTGCGCCGGCCAGCAAGGGCTTGATAAAAGCCGCCGCGCACCCGATAGTCGGTGCGCGGGCCGGGCCCCTCTGGCGGCCGGATCTTTTTTCCGGACGTGATGTCGGACCGCATCGAGCGAGCTCGGTGCAGGTCAGGGGACATCGCCACACCCCTGAAGAACGGCAACGGGCCTGATCGATCCCTGATCAATTCAAGGATGGAGCAACCCTCGTGAACACACCCTTTTCCACCCCGGCATCCGGCCGCGCGACGGGTGCGGCGTTCGACGCCGGCCTCCGCGCGCACATGCTGGGCGTCTATCGCAACATGGGGCTCGGCCTGATCATCACCGGCATCGTCGCCGCGCTGATCGGCAACACGCCGGCCCTGTATCAGCCGATCTTCGGCACCCCGCTCAAATATGTCGCGATCTTCGCGCCGCTCGCCTTCATCTTCTTCTTCACCTTCCGGATCGAGAAGATGACCGATGCCGGCGCGCGCACCGCCTTCTACGCTTTTTCGGCGGTGATGGGCGTATCGCTGGCCAGCATCTTCGTGATCTTTACCGGCGCCAGCATCGCCCAGACCTTCTTCATCGCCGCGTCGATGTTCCTCGGCATGAGCCTGTGGGGCTACACCACGGGGCGGGACCTGACGAAGATGGGATCGTTCCTGATGATGGGCCTGATCGGCATCATCGTCGCCAGCGTCGTCAATATCTTCCTCGGCTCGCCCGTGATCCAGCTGGTGGTCTCGATCGCCGGCGTCGCGATCTTCACCGGCCTCACGGCGTGGGATACGCAGCGGATCAAATCCGAATATGCGGTCTATGGCGGCACCGAGGCGGCCGCCAAGCTCCAGGTGATGGGCGCGCTGTCGCTCTATCTGAACTTCGTCAACCTGTTCCAGCTCCTGCTGGGCCTGTTCGGCGAACGGGAAGAATAAGGGAGCAGGTGAGGGGGCGTGACGCGGACGTCTGGTTCCGCATTCCCCCTCATCCAGTGCCGGCCAGGCCACGGCCGGCCGGGCGGGGCTATGTCCGCTGCCCGGCCTCGATCCACACCAGCCGCTCCAGTGCGCGCATCGCCAGGAACACGCCCCCGATCGGCACCAGCAACAGGTAGAACGCCCATGTCCCCCCGGTGAGCGCGAAGGTTCTGCCGACGATGAACGATCCCGTGGTGCCACCGAGCGCCGAGAACACCACGATCAATCCGACCATGGCCGATTGGGCGGTACGCGGCATTGCGCTCAGGATCGCCGAGTTGAGCGCCGGATAGATCGGCGCCATGCACAGCCCGATCAGCGGAAAGACGAAGGCCGCGATCGGCGCATGGACCCAGCTCGTGACGGGGGCACCGTGCCGTGCTTCCGCCAGCGGCAGCGCGACGAGGATCAGCACCGCCATCGCCACGAGGCAGCCGGTCAGGAGTGGATACCAGCCGATCCGCCGCAGCGCCGCACCAGCCGCCAGTCGCCCCGCCGCCAGCCCGACCGCGAAGATCGACGCCGCCTGCACGCTCATCGGCGCGGACAGGCCGAGCAGTTCACGGTTGAAGGTCGGCAGCCAGGATCCGATTCCCTGCTCGATCAGCACGTACAGGAAGATCGAGAGCACGAAGACGAGCGTCAGCGCGCGTGCCGCAAGCGCCAGCATCGCCGTGAAATCCTCGCGCGTCGATCGCGGCTCCGCTTCGCGCGCCGCTGATTCGTCATAAGGCGAGCAGAGCAGCAACAGGACCGCCACTGCGCAGGCACCCGCCAGCCACCAATAGATGCCGAGCCAGGCGGGGGAGGCGGGGTTCGCCGCGTCGATAAAGGCACTGAACAGCCAGTAGCCGCTCAGCACGCCGAGCATGAACACGCCCTCGATCACATTGAGCAGGCTGGCATGGCCGCGCGGGGTGTCGGTGAGCAGGCCGACAAAGGAATAGACGCCGATCTTGGTCAGCGCGAAGCCGATGCCTACCGCCAGGAACAGCAACCGCGTCATCCAGAAACTGTCGAGCACCGGCATCAGCAGACAGGCGGCGCCGACCAGCGAAAGCCCCGCCATCATGCCGCGGCGATAGCCGAAGCGCGGCAGGAACGAGGCGAGCAGGAAACTCGCGATGGCGATCGGCAGGTCCTTGAAGCCCTCGAGCGTGCTCGCGGCGATCTTGTCGACGTGAAAATGCTCGATCGACTGCAGGATCACGGTGCCGACGCTGTTCAGCAGCACCGCGAAAATCGCGTAGCTGAGCAGGATCGCAAGCTTCAGCCTCGACGCGGCCATCATTCCCTCCCAGCGCAAAGCCGTTGCACAGGCTCTTGCATCATTTGACCCACCTATTATGAAATGCATATCAAAACAAGCATTGGCCGATTTTGCGGCGCGGGAGAGAACAGGGCGTGGGACGAGTTTTACCGGACGCGACATTTGCAGCGTTGCCCTTTGGTGCGGATGCGTGGCGGCTGGTCGCGACGGGAGAAGCTGCGCGCGCCGCACCCGTTCCGGCGCTGTTTGCTCTCGGCAATGGTTTTGTCGGTATGCGCGGGCCGGGAGAGATAGCGGACGCGCCGCGCATCTATCTCAACGGCGTGTTCGAGAAGATGTCGATCGCCTATCATGAGGCAGCCTATGGCTTTGCCCGCGAGAGCGATACGAGACTGGCGGTCGCCGACGCGACTCGCCCCATGGTCACCCTCGACGGAATCGCCCTCGACACGCCCGACCGGATCGAGCTCGACATGCGGCACGGCCTCGCCGTCCAGGTCTTCGAGGCGGCCGGCCGCACCGTCAGAATCGAACAGCTCGTCGCGATGGACCGGTCAGGCGTGGTCGCCACGCGCGTAGCGATCTCGGCCGGCGCCATGGCCTGCCGGATCGTCGTGCAGCCGGTCGTGACGCCGCCGCCGGGCGGCGTGGCGCACGATCCCGAAGCGTCGCACGATCCGCGCGTCGGACCCGCTTTCGCCGCCAGCCCGTGGAGGATGGCGATCGAGGGCGGGCAGGGGCGCGCCGATTGCCTGCACCGCAGCGGTTTCGCGGTCGCCGCCCGCGTCGTCGGGGGTAGCGACGTCACGCTCGCGCCGGGCGAGACCGCGACCATCGACTGTGTCGCCGCTTATGCCGCCCGTCGCGGCGACGGCGCGGCAGCGCAAGCCTTTACCGCCGCCGGCGACGCGCTCGAGGCCGCCCACAGCGCCGGCTTCGGCCATCTCGCCGCCGAGCAGGCCGCCTGGTTTGCCGCCTTCTGGGAAGACGCTCTCGTCGCCTTCCCCGAGAACCCCGCGGCCGAGCAATCGCTGCGCCACGCCCTGTTCCAGCTGGTCCAGGCAGTCGGCCGCGACGGCGCCACGTCGATCGGCGCCAAGGGCCAGACCGGCGAGGGCTATGAAGGCCATGTCTTCTGGGACGCCGACAGCTATGTCCTTCCCGCGCTCGTTTTCCTGCGCCCGGAGATCGCCCGCTCGATGCTGCAATGGCGGATCGATCGGCTTGATGCCGCGCGCGCCAATGCCCGGGAGCTCGGGCAGGAGCGCGGCGCGCTCTATCCCTGGCGCACGATCGAGGGCCATGAATGCTCGGCCTATTTCCCGGCGGGCTCGGCACAATACCATATCAACGCCGATATCGCTCATGCGCTGCGCCTCTATGTCGAGACGACCGGCGACCGTACGATCCTGGCCGAGGGCGGCGCGGAAATGCTCGCCGAGACGGCGCGGATCTGGCTCGAGATCGGCTTTCACGATCCGGCGCGCGATCACGCCTTCGTCATCAACCGCGTGACGGGCCCCGACGAATATTCGGCGCTGGTCGACAACAATCTCTACACCAACATGATGGCCGCCGAGCATCTGCGCTTCGCCGCCGCCGAGGCGATCGGCCCCGGGCTGCTCACCGCAGAGGAGGGCGCGCGGATGAAACGCGCGGCGGCGGCGATGTTCCTTCCGTTCGACGAAGCCCGCCAGATCCACGCGCAGGATGACGCCTTCTTCGCCAAGCAGCCCTGGCCTTTCGCCGATACCCCGGCCGGGCGATACCCGCTCCTCCTCCATTTCCACCCGCTCACCATCTACCGCCACCAGGTCGCCAAACAGGCCGATGCGGTGCTCGCCACGGTGACGCTGCGCGACCGTTTCGACCCCGCCATGCGCCGGCGGATGCTCGACATTTACGAGGCGGTGACGGTGCATGATTCGACCCTGTCGGCCAGCGCCTTCGCCGCGGCGGCGGCGGGGGTCGGCGACGCCGATCGCGCCACGGCCTGGTGGCGCGTCTCGCTGCTGACGGACCTGCTCGACCTGTTCGGAAACAGCGGTCACGGTCTGCACATGGCGGCGCTTGCCGGCAGCTGGACCGCGCTGGCGATGGGCTTTGCCGGCATGCGCACCACCGAGGACCGGCTGAGCTTCGCGCCGATCGCCATGCCCGAGATCGGGCCCTATGTCTTTCGCGCCGGGTATCGCGGACGGCGGATCGAGGTGCGGGTCGACGAGACGGACACGCGCTACCGCCTCCTCGCCGGCGAACCGTTGACGATCTTTCACCGGGGCGTCGCGATCGCGCTCGAGCTCCACGGCGAGGCGATCGCGGCATGAGCCGTTTTCACGCCGCGATCTTCGATCTGGACGGGGTACTCGCGGACAGTGCGGTCGCACATTATGCCGCCTGGCGACGGCTCGCCGACGAGCTCGGCATCGCCTTCACGCCGCATGACAATGAAGCGCTGAAGGGGGTCGACCGGATGGGCTCGCTCCGACAGATCCTGGCGCTGGGCGGCCTGGCCCGCTCCGACGACGAGATGCTCGCGCTCGCCGCACGCAAGAACGGTTATTATCTCGAGGCGATCACCCATATGTCGCCGGCCGATCTGCTCCCCGGCGCCGAGCCGCTGGTGCGCGCGGCGAAGGCGGCGGGGCTCGGTTGCGCGGTCGCCTCGGTCAGCCGCAACGCACCGCTGCTGCTCGACCGCCTCGGCATCGCCCCCTTGTTCGATTTCGTCGCTGACGCCGGCGCCATTCCGCGCGGCAAGCCGGCCCCCGACATCTTCCTTGCCTGCGCCGCGGCGCTCGGGATTGCGCCCGCCGCCTGTCTCGGTTTCGAGGACGCGGTCGCCGGGATCGAAGCGATCCGCGCGGCAGGCATGTTTGCCGTCGGCATCGGCGACGCCACCACGCTGCAGGACGCGGCCATCGTCTATCCGACGACGGCAGCGGTCGATCTTGAGGCGTTGCTCGCACGGTAGCGCTGCACGCCGCCAGGCGCCCCGTTCCACCGCTCACGGCGGAAGGGAAGGGCGACTGACTTTTTCAACGATTCACTAGGTCTCGCGTACGATGATTCGCGTCGGCAGCATCGCCGACCGCGCCCGGATGCCCTCGATCTGCTGCATCAGCTTCTCGACCAGGATCGCGCCGGCCAGATGCGTTTCCTGTTCGATCGTCGTGATCGACGGACTGAAATGCGCGGCGGGCGGGATGTCGTTATATCCGACCAGCGAATAGTCGCGCGGCGCCAGATGGCCGGCGGCTCGGAAGGCGCTGATCACCGCCATCGCCGCGGTGTCGGAAAAGGCAAAGACGGCGTCGGGCGCGCGGTGGTTCTTCAGCCAGGCCGCCGCCGCCTCATGGACGGCGTTGAACGCCATGTCCCGCACCGGCAGATGCTCGACCGATACGTCGTCATGCCGCGCGGCGATCTCGCTCATGCCCTCATAGCGCAGCCGGATTTCGGCATGGCCGATGTCGCCGATGAACAGCCAGTGTTTCGCGCCTCGCTTCACGAACTGGTCGCCGGCCAGGTTGCCGCCGAGGCGATTGTCGCTGCCGACCGCGCAATAGCTGTCGGCCGGATCGACCGCGCCCCACACGACGAACGGGGCGTCACTGCGCGCCAGTTCGTGGAGCATCGGCTCGCGCTCGCCCTGGCCGAGAAAGATGAAGCCGTCCGCGGCGCGGGCGCGGAGCAGATCGATGCAGGTCCTCGCGTCGGTCAGCCCGGGGGGCGAGAGCAGCAGATCCTGGTTGCGAATCGACAGGGCTTCGGACACGCCGGCGAGCAATTCGAAGACGAAGGGATCGCCGATCCGTCCGCGCCGATGCGATCCGAAATCGAGCAGCACAGCGATGGTGGAGGTGCGCAGCTGGCGGAGTTTCTGGGCGTTGCGATTGACCGCATAGCCATGCGCCCGGGCCACTTCGAGCACACGCTCGCGCGTGTCCTTGTTGACCAGCGGGCTGTCGTTGAGCACGCGCGACACGGTTGGCTTGGAGACGTTGGCGAGTCGCGCGATGTCGCCCATGTTGATGGGCATGGAACGCGAGGGCTTGGCGCCCTGACGGTTGCGCGTGTCGGCCACGCTGTCATTCCCTGGCTTTTTCCCCACCTTCATGCCCTTAGGGCCAAATCGCGGCCGGCGCCACGCCTGGTTGCAGGGGTGGTTTCAGACTGGTTTCAATTCTGTTTCAAAATATCTTGAAATGCATTGCAGAGAAGCATAGGAACCCGATTGCGAGGCGCGTCGAACGAACCGCCATACAGAGTAGAAAGGGGAGGACCGATGTCCCGTCACCACCGCCAGATTTCCCATGTTATCCGCCGTTCCGTGCCGGTCGCACTGGTGCTGGCACTCGCCGCGCAGCCCGGCATCGCGTTGGCGCAGGACGCCCAGGCCGCAGCGTCGACTGCGCCGGCGGCCGATGAAACGCCAATGCAGGACATCGTCGTCGTCGGCACCGCCGGTGGCGGTTCGCGACGCCAGGATGCCGCCTTCGCGGTCACCACGGTCGACGCCAAAGCGATCGCCCAGCTCGCCCCCGCCAGCACCGCCGAAGTCCTCCGCCTCGTTCCCGGCGTCAGCACCGAGAGCTCGGGCGGCCAGAACGGCGCCAACATCTTCGTGCGCGGCTATCCGTCGGGCGGCGACGCCGAATATGTGACGATCGAGAGCCAGGGTGTGCCGATCTTCCCGCCGCCGACGCTTTCCTTCCTCGAAAACTCCCAGCTGATCCGCATCGACGAGACGCTGAAGCGGGTCGAGGCGGTCCGCGGCGGCACCGGCGCGCTCTTCTCCTCGGGCCAGCCGGGCCTGACGATCAACTTCGTCCAGCGCGAGGGCACCCAGGATTTCGGCGGCCTGCTCAAGCTGTCGGGCACCACTTTCGGCGAGCTCCGCGCCGATGGCTATGTCTCCGGCCCGCTCGGCAAGGACACCACGTTCATGGTCGGCGGCTATTATGCCGCGGGCCATGGTCTGCGCGATCCGCAATTCACCGCGGAAAAGGGCGGCCAGATCACCGCGAACATCCATCATGATTTCGATCGCGGCAGCCTGACGGTCTATGGCCGCTATCTGAACGATCACGGCCAGTGGCTGCTGACCGCGCCGGTGGTCCAGAATGGCGACAAGATCAGCGCCTATCCCGGCTTCGATGCCCGCAAGGACACGCTTGCCGGCAACGAGACGCGGCTCGGCGTGCTCAACGACGGGACGCGCGTCGATCTCGCGGATGGACGCGGTGCGAATATCGTCAATCTCGGCGGCAATTTCGATTAGGAGATTGCCGATCACCTCAAGGTCCGCGACCGGATGAGCTGGTTGAAGGGCAGCGCCGATACCGTCGGCCTCGTCCCCGGCGCGGCGCCGACCAGCGCGACCGCCTTTGCCGCAGGCTATGGCAGCACGATCGGCTCGCTCACCTACGCCAATGGCGGCGGCGCGGTGTCGCCCAACCAGCAGGTGATGACGGCCGGCCTGTGGACGGTCAGCAAGGATGTCGAATCCTTCGTCAACGATGTCTCGCTCGAGTTCAAATCGGGCCGAAACACGCTGACGGTCGGCGGCTATTATGCCGATTATTCGTCGCGGGATCACTGGAACCTCGGCAACAGCGAGTTGCTGACCGCCGAAGCCAATGGCCGGGTGCTCAACCTGACGCTCGCCAATGGCCAGGTCGCGACCCGCAACGGCTTCACCAGCGGATCCTTCTTCAACGTCAATGCCGATTATGACGGCCGCGACGTCGCCTTCTATGGCGTCGACGAGTTCCAGATCACCGACGCTCTTCGCGTCGACGGCGGCTTGCGCTACCAGCACCACAGCGTGAATGGTTCGCAGGAGAATAACGGCACCACCGGGCCCGCGGGTCTCGATGGCAACCCGAACACGCTCTACGACAATAACGATGCGATCCTGAACGGCAGCTTCTCGCCGATCCATTACAGCCATGGCGCCTGGTCATGGACGGCCGGCGCGAATTACGACGTCACCCACCAGATCGGCCTGTTCGTCCGCTACAGCCGCGGCAACAGCTTCCCCTTCTTCGACAATCTGCGCAGCGGCGTCACCCAGGCACCGCGGGTCGATACCTATGAAGGCGGCCTGAAGGTCACGACCGATCTGGTCCGCGCCTATCTCACGGTCTTCCACAACAACTTCACCGGTCTGGCCAGCAGTGTCATCACCAGCGGCGCACCGATCATCTCGATCGGCGGGGCGCGGGCTACCGGCGTCGAGCTCGAGGGCGAGATCCGGCCGGTCCATGGCTTCTCGATCGGCTATCAGGGCACCTGGCTCGACGGCAAATATCGCAATTTCTTCACGCCCGGCGTCGACCAGAACAATAACCCGATCTCGATCGATCTCACCGGCAACCAGGTTCAGCGCCAGCCCAAATGGCAGTGGCGCGTAGCGCCCGCCTATGAGATGCAGATCGGCGGCGCCAGGGCGACGCTCTACACCGCGCTCAACTATATCGGCGATCGCTTCTCCGACGTGCAGAACGAGCAGCAACTGCCGCATTATTACAAATGGGATGCCGGCCTGACGGTCGACGTCAATGATCGGCTTCAGTTCCAGGCCTCGGTCGACAACATCACAAACGCGATCGGTCTGACCGAGGGCAATCCCCGCGTGATCGGATCGCAGGGTTCCGGCGTCATTCTCGCCCGATCGATCCTTGGCCGCTCCGCGCGGTTCAGCGTGGGCTATAAATTCTAGGCTCCCCTCCTCCCGAGCCGGAATGAAAACTGGGCGCCGCGCGATTCCTTCGCGCGGCGCCCTTTTGTCGAAGAGGGAGGCAGTGCCCAGATGGTTCGGGCGGTATTTGTGGGGCGACCGGCTGCCGTTCGGCTCCGTCGGCCTCGGGCGTGATCGTGAGTCGAGATCAGTTCGCCTTGCGCCGGGCCACATAGGGACGATTCATGAAATCGATAACGGGCAGCGCCTCCCAGCGGTGACTGCGATCGAACCAGGTCGCATTTTCCCAGTTCGCCGATACCGGCGGCTTGCAGGCAGAGGCGATCCAGTCCGGCGCCCAATAGACCACGCCCTCGCCGCCGGCATCGACGACTATCTGCGTGACGTCGATCATATAGTCCGCCTGCCCTTTCGGAGTCGCGGGATAGCGCGGATCGAGCGAGTCCGGACCGAGCAGGCTGTGCGCGCCGTTGATGGGTGCGACGGTGTAGGGATAGGCGGTTTCGACCAGCACGACGCTCCTGTGGTAGCGCTCGCGGAGACGGGTGATGGTGTCGCCCAGGCCCGACATCGGCTCGGTCGACCATTTGCGGTAATAGCTCAGGCCGATAATGTCATAGTCGGTCACGCCCGCTGCGGTCGCCGCGGCGAACCAGGGCTCGGCATTTTCGGGTTGGGCGATGTGCAGCATGACCCGGATCGGCTTGTTCGCGGCGGCGGCGGACTCGCGGACGGCGCGCACGCCGGCATTGAGCAAGGCGGCGTTGCGGGCCCAGTCGATGATCTTCTTGTTGCCGCTCAGCAGCTCGGGATTGGTTTCGTTGCCGACCTGGACCATCTCGGGCGTGAGATCGGCCTTGGCCAGCGCATCGATCACCTCGCGGGTGTAGTCGTGCAGCGCCTTCGCCTGTCCTGCGGTGTCGAGCCCGACCCAGGCAGCGGGGGCATTCTGCTTGTCGCCATCGGCCCAATCGTCCGAATAATGGAAGTCGAGCAAGCTCTGCAGGCCTGCCGCTTTCGCGCGACGGATGGTCCGCTCGACATCGGCCAGGTTGCTGTAATGGGTGCGCGTCGGGTTGTTCCAGATCCGCACGCGGACGAGATTGCCGCCCTTGAGCTTCACCAGCTCGAAGGGATCGACCGGCTTGCCCTGATAGCGGAAGACCGCGCCGCAATCCTGCATCTCGTTGGCGAAGGACAGATCGGCGCCGAGATAGAGCGGCGGTACGTTGCTTGGGGATTGAGCCGGGAGTGGAGTGGTGCCCAAAGCGAGCAGCGCGAGGGCCGGTGCGATGATCCTCATTTTTCGTCTCCCAATCAGAGTGCGACCAGCGTGATGGCGTCGCCGCGCAATCCCGGCGCGCTGGCTCCCGCCTGGATCGCGCCGGCGCGCCCATCCGACTGGACGATCGCCTGCATCAGCCCGTGAAAGGCGGGGCGCGTGGAGGCGTGATCGGGCAGGATACAGGTCGGATCGCCATTGCCGACCCCGAGCAGCCTCAGCCCGGCGCCGGGATCAATGTTCACCGCGTCGGCTGCATCGGGCACGATCCGGCCGGCGCGATCGACGATCTGCGCGGTCAGGATCGCCAGATCGCGGCCATCGGCGGCGATCCGCATCCGGTCGGCGACGAGGCGTACCGCAACCGCAGGTCCAGTGGTTTCCCGTCGGTCGCGCGCGACGCGGCGGCCTTTGGCATAGCCGATCGCCTCGATCCTGCCGGGCGCATAGGGCACAGTCCAGGCGCAATGCCCGTTGCGTTCCAATGGCTTGCGCCCGACGCTGCGCCCGTTGACGAGCAGCTCGATCTCGTCGCCATTGCCATAGGCCCAGATTTCGATCGGCTGGCCCTCGCGACCCGGCCAGGTCCAGTGCGGCAGAAGATGGACGAGCGGTTCGCTCCGGCGCCACCAGGCGCGGTAGTAAAAATAATTGTCCTTGGGAAAGCCGCACAGATCGAGCGCGCCAAAATAGCTCGAGACGCTCGGCCACCTCGAATAGGGCGTCGGCTCGCCGCGATAGTCGAAGCCGGTCCAGATGAAGCCACCGGCGACATAGGGGTTGGCGTCGGCGATCTTCCACCATTCCTCCGCTGTGGTCGCCCACCAGGGATGCTCGGTATCATAGGCGCGCACGACATGCGCGGCGGCGTCGTTGAAATAGGCGCCGCGGGTGGCGACGGTGCTGCCGGTCTCGGTTCCCATGATCGGCTGGTCGGGGAATTTGGCGTGGAAGGCCGGGATCTGATCGGTCCGATAGTTGAAGCCGATCACGTCCACGACGCGCGACGCGCCGGTATCGAACGCATTGTCGAACGCCTGGGTGATCGGTCGCGTCGGATCGAGCGCGAGGATCCGGCGGCGCATCTCGGCGGAGATATGCGCGCCGCGCTGTGTGCCCTGTTGCGGCTCCTCGTTGCCGACCGACCAGGCGATGATGCACGGGTGGTTGCGGTCGCGCCGCACCATCCGCGTCATCTCGTCCAGCCCCTCGGCGCTGGTGGAGTTGAGCCGCACCTCGTCGATCATCAGCATGCCCTTGGCATCGCAGAGATCGAGCAACGCCTCGGCCGGCGGATTATGCGCCGAGCGCCAGGCGTTCGATCCCATCGACTGGAGCTGCTCGATCCGCCAGGCGTGCAGGCGATCCGGGATGGCGCTGCCGACGCCGGCATGATCCTGGTGGTTGCAGGTGCCGAGCAGCTTCACTGGCGCGCCGTTGAGGAAGAAGCCGCGCGCCGGGTCGAAGCGGATGGTGCGGATGCCGAACGGGGTCTCGACCCGATCCACCACGGCGCCGTCGACCAGGAGCTCGGTGACGCAGCGATAGAGTTGCGGCGTCTCGATCGACCAGAGTTGCGGCGTGGCGACGCGCAGCGTGGCGATCGCCGAGGCGGTTGCGTGGCCGGCGACCGACAGGGCGGATGTCGTCGTTTCGGCGGAGACGGTACCGGATGGCGCGAGCAGCCGGTGGCGCACGAGCACATCCGCCGCCCGATCCTGCACGGCGGTCACTTCGGTCTCGACTTGGACCAGCGCGCCGGTGGCATCCACATCGCCGCGCACCGCGACACCCCATTGCGGGATGTGGACGGGGCCGTGCTTTACCAGCCAGACATGGCGATAGATGCCGGCGCCTTCGTAGAACCACCCCTCGCCGAGCGAGGCATCGACCCGGAGCGCGAGCTGGTTGGGGCTGTCCGGATTGAGGAAATCGGTGATGTCGATCCCGAAGGGCGCATAGCCGCTGGCGTTCTCGGCCACCTCATAGCCGTTCACGAAGACGCGCGCGTCGCGGAACACGCCGTCGAATTCGAGCCGCACCCGCAGGCCGCGATCGGCCGGGCCGACCGGCAGCGCGAGGCGGTACCAGCCGATGCTGTTCTGCGGGAAGTCGCGCCCGATCGCCTTGAAGCCATGCGCGGCGTGGGCGTCGGCGCGGTCCTTGGCCGGCGGGGCGGTGGGCGGCGCATAAGGCAGGTCGGTCGCCCAGTCGTGCGGCACGCGGACCTGAGTCCAGGCGCTGTCGTCGAATTTCGCGAGCGTCGCGGGCGCGGTGACGCCCACCTTGGCATAGGTCCGCTGGTCGCGCCCGAAGCCGAAATCGCGTTCCACATCGGCGGCATGGCCGAGATGGAAACGCCAGCCGCCATCGAGCAAGATGCGCGACCGCGGTGGCGCGGGAGCGTCGGGCACTGCCGAAGCGGCGCGCGAGGCACTTGCCGCGAGCAGCGCGCCGGTGGTGGTCAGGGCAAGGGTTTCGCGACGATTGAGCGGGGTCATGGTCGGCCTCAATGGCTGTGGCGCGGCAAGCCGCGTTGGGCGATGCGCTGGTAGCGTTCCGAGCCTTCGAGGATCGCGCCGCTGTCGAGCTGGCCGACGAGGCGCCGCTGAATCTCCTGCCAGGGCGTCTGCGACGCAGGATAGGCGTAACCGCCAGCGGCCTCGAGCACGCGGCGGCGCTCGTCGAGTTCGGCCTGGTCGATCAGCACGTCGGCGGTGCCGCGACCCAGATCGATGCGGACGCGGTCGCCGGTCTTGAGCAGCGCGAGCCCGCCCATCGCCGCCGCTTCGGGCGAGGCATTGAGGATCGAGGGCGAGCCCGAGGTGCCCGATTGCCGCCCGTCGCCGATACAGGGCAGGGCGTGTACGCCCTCGCGGATGAGATAATCGGGCGGGCGCATGTTCACGACCTCGGCCGCGCCGGGATAGCCGATCGGGCCGGTGCCGCGCATGAACAACAAGGTCCTGGGGGTGATCCCGAGCGCCGGATCGTCGATCCGCGCATGATAATCCTCGGGCCCGTCGAACACGATCGCCGGCCCCTCGAACGCCTCGGGATCGTCCGGGTTCGACAGATAGCGCGCGCGGAATTCGGGGCTGATCACGCTGGTCTTCATGATCGCGGCGTCGAACAGATTGCCCGACAGGACGATGAAGCCGGCATCCTCCATCAGCTGGCGATCGAAGGGGCGGATCACCCGATCGTCCTCGATCGTCGCCTCGCGGCAATTGTCGCCGATGCTGCGGCCGTTTGCGGTGACCGCATCCTCATGGATCAGCCCGTAGCGCATCAGTTCGGCGACCACGGCGGGCACGCCGCCGGCGCGATAATAATCCTCCCCGAGATACTCGCCGGCGGGCTGGAGATTGACGAGCAGCGGCACCTTGTGGCCGTGCGTCTGCCAGTCCGACAAATCGAGTTCGGCACCGATATGGCGGGCGATCGCTGCAAGATGGATCGGCGCATTGGTCGAGCCGCCGATCGCCGAATTGACCCGGATGGCATTGAGGAAGGCAGCGCGGGTCATGATGTCCGAGGGCTTTCGGTCCGCGCGCACCATTTCGACGATAAGCCGTCCCGTTTCCAATGCACATTGCTGGAGGTCGCGGTACGGGGCGGGGCTGGC
>NZ_JAQGLC010000061.1 GCF_028293085.1 Sphingomonas bacterium | reverse complement strand
CCCTGCACCCGCGCCGAGGCCGAGGCGATCGACGTCGATTTCGCGGCATTGGCGATGCTCGATCCGCCGCCGGTGCTGATGACCAGCGAAGAGGTGGTCGACGATGCCGAGAGCTGGCGGCTCGACGCCTATTTCGACGCGAAGCCCGACAAAGCGACGATCGCGGCGATTCGCGCGATGGTGCCGAGCGCGGCGGCCAGCACGGCCAAGGCGGAACGCGTGCCCGATGCCGACTGGGTGACGTTGAGCCAGGCCGGGCTCGAGCCGGTCCATGCCGGGCGCTTCTTCGTCCATACCGCGGAATATGCCGGCCCTGTGCCGGAAGGCGTGCGGGCGTTCGTGATCCCGGCGGGGCTCGCCTTCGGGACGGGGCACCATGAGACGACCACCGGCTGCCTGACCATGCTCGACGCGATGAAGCGCAGCGGGGCGCGCGTCGACAATCTGATCGATCTCGGCACCGGCACCGGGCTGCTCGCCTTTGCCGCGCTGCATCTGTGGCCGCGCGCTTATGCCACCGCGACCGATATCGACGCGATCGCGATCGATGTGACGGTGGAGAATGCCGAGGCGAACGGGGTATTGCTGGGGCAGCGCCAGGGGCGCGTGGCTTTGGCCGTGGCGGACGGGACCGCCAATGCGCTGGTGCAGCGGCGGGCGCCGTACGACCTGGTGATCGCCAATATCCTGGCGGGGCCGCTGGTCGAGATGGCGGCGGATATCGCCGGGATCGTCGCAGCCGGTGGGCAGGTCGTGCTGGCGGGGTTGCTGAAGACTCAGGCTGAGGGGGTTGCGGCGGCGTATCGGCGGCGGGGCTTGCGGCTGGCGTCGCGGCTGGATCTCGGGGACTGGGCGATCTTGCGGCTGCGGAAGCGACGGTAGTTCCTCGCGCTGCAGATCATCCAGCGTCACCCCGGACTCGTTCCGGGGTCCACCGAGCCGCAAACCAAAATGCCGATGAGGATGCGGGCCGGTGGATGCCGGAACAAGTCCGGCATGACGGTTAAATCCGAGCGAGGGACTTAAAGAGCCGCTTTCTCCCGGGCGTATTCCTGCGTGCCGTGGGTCAGAACCAGATCGTCGGGCAGGATCTCCGCCACGGGCACGTCGGGCTGCGCCATGATCTCAGCGTAGAGCGGGGCGAAATCGGTTTCGACCGTCACGCGGAGCAGCTCGTCGAAGCTCGGGATCACGAAATAATTCTGCTGGAAATCGTCGATCCGATATTCCGTCCGCATCACCCGCTTCAGATCGAAGGCGATGCGGTTGGGGCTGGGATCGTCGAGCGCGAAGCGGCTTTCGGTGAAGCTCGAGACGATGCCCGAACCGTAGATGCGCAGGCCCTCCGGCTCGGCGATCAGGCCGAATTCGACGGTGTACCAATAAAGCCGCGACAGATGCTTCAGCGCGCCCAGTTCCATCGCGCGCTGGCCGCCGCGGCCATAGGCCGCGAGATAATCGGCGAAGACCGGATCGGCGAGCATGGGCACATGGCCGAACACGTCATGGAAGACATCCGGCTCCTGGAGATAATCGAGCTGGTCGGGGCGGCGGATGAAATTGCCCGCGACGAAGCGGCGATTGGCCATGTGATCGAAGAAGACGTCATCGGGCACCAGCCCCGGCACCGCGACGACCTGCCAGCCGGTCAGGCCCATCAGCCGTTCGGACAATTCCTCGAAATCGGGGATGCCGGGCTTGGACAGCTTGAGCACATCGAGCCCGCGCAAATAGGATTCGGACGCGCGGCCGGGGAGAAGCTTCGCCTGGCGATCGAACAAGGTGTCCCACACCGCATGCTCAGCGGCGGTATAATGGCCCCAGTCCTGGGGAACCGTCCAGTCAGTGGCCGCGCCTTCCGGCGGGCGATCGAGAACATGCGTTTCTTCAACCATGGAAATGCCATATCACACTCCCGATGCAGCCGAAAATCCATCCGCTCCGGACCGGCGCGAAGCTACTGCGATGGGCCGCCGCCGGGCTTGTTGCGGTCCTGCTGACCTATGCCACGGCGGGGATGATCGGCGGCGCGATCCCGACCAACGCCGCCTGGACCGAGCCCGAGACGGGCGTACGCATCTATATCGAGAGCAACGGGATCCATACCGGGATCGTCGTGCCGGTCGTTACCGAGGGCGTGGACTGGCGCGACCTGATCCGGCCCGAGGACCTGCGCGATCCGCGTTATGCCGGGTACAGCCACCTCTCGATCGGCTGGGGCGACCGGACCTTCTATCTCGAAACACCGACCTGGGCCGATGTGAAGCCGATAACCGTCCTCGCCGCGGCCCTGGGCAGCGAGCGCACCGTGATGCATGTGGACCATGAGCCCGAGCCGCGCGTTGACGACAATGTCCGCAGCCTCCTGCTGCGCCCCGAGGAGTATCGCCGCCTTGCCGCGTTTGTCCGGGCCAGTTTTCATGAGCAGGAAGGGCAGCGCCCCGCGCATCAGTTCGGCTATGCGACCTATGACGCCTTTTACGACGCGCGCGGGCGGTACAGCGCGATCGAGACCTGCAACGCGTGGACCGGCGATGCGCTGCGCCATGCCGGCGTGCGGATCGGCGGCTGGACGCCCTTTCCGGTGACGGTGATGGGATGGTTCGCCCCGAGGCCGGCGGCGTGACCGGCAGCATCACGGCCGGGCCGCGGGCGCCATCCAAGCTGCTCTGGGCAATGGAGGTGCCGCGCGGCGCCTTCGGGCTGGGCCAGTTCCTGTGGGGGCGCCGGACGCTCGGCGGGCCGAAGGGCGACGGGCGCCCGATCCTGATCCTGCCCGGGCTGGTCAATGCCGACCGCTCCAATTTCGCGATGCGGGGCTATCTCAACCGGCTCGGCTATCGTGCCTATGGCTGGGGGCTGGGGCGCAATCTCGGCGCGCGGGCGATCGGGCCCGAGGGCGAAAAACTGTTCGAGCGCATCCGGGAAATCCATGACCGGACCGGCGAGAAGGTGACCTTGATCGGAGTCAGCCTGGGCGGGATCATGGCCCGGATGGCGGCGCATCGCATGCCCGATCTGGTGCGCGAGGTGATCACGGTGAGCTCGCCCTTCGCCGGCTCGCCGCGCGCGACCAATGTGTGGCGTGCGTTCGAATGGCTGACCGGCGACCGGATCGACGATCCCCGCGTCAAGGCGTTGGCCGAGGAAGTGGCGGCGCCTCTGCCCGTTCCCGCCACCGCGATCTGGAGCGCGAGCGACGGGCTGGTCAACGGCACGATCTGCCGCGATCAGGGAAGCCGCAGCATCGAGGTGCGGAGCAGCCATCTGGGCGTGCAGGTGCGGCCGGAGGTGTTGCGGGCGATCGCCGGGGTGCTGGGCGGGCAATAGGATGCGGCGCCTCGCGATCCTGGCCGTTACCGCCCTTTCGCTGGCCTCGTGCGCCACGAGCCGACGGGACGTCGCGGCCGCGGCGCCCGGCTATGATTGCAGCGCGCGGCGGAGCGTCAATGGCGGCGAGCTCAGCGTGGTGCGGTGGCTGGAGGGCTCCGGCGTAACCACCAGCGTTGTCATGATGTGGCACCCCAGGCCGCCGGGGCTTGCCGATGTCGATATCGTGGCGCGGTGGGAAGCGCACCCCTCGGCGGAGATCGACCTGAACCAGGGGCTGATCATGTTCGATCGCACGGTGCGCGCCGGCACCGCCCGGATGTGGAAATCGAGCCGGCAATACCGGCTCACGCTGCGGACGCGGCCGCGCCCGCCCTGGGAGGGACGTGCCGTCCTGGCGGGCGATTTCCAGCTGCAGGACGGGATCCGGCTGAGCGCGGACTGGGCCGATGTGCTGGCGATGTCGCGCGGATCGGAGCGGCTGTTCCTGGTGCTGACGGACCGCAAGGGCGCGGTGATCGACGACCGGGTGCTCGACCGGTCGGTGTTCGAGGGATTCGCCCCGACGGCGGAGGCGGTGCTGGCCGAGACGCGCGCGATGGCCCAGGCATTCCGGACGCGCTGCGTCTTGCTGGACACGGGTGATATCATTGTCACGGGGCTCGGTTCGGGGCGAATTGACCCCGTCACAGTCAGCGTCAGACCTGCGTGAACGCCGCTCTTGCGGCTCGTTCGAAAACGAAACCCGTCATCGCCCCTGGCGTCATCACTGGGCTCGGGTGGGGCCTATCCGCAAGCGCCTGTCTCGATGAGACTTCCCTACCCCCTCACGCCTGAAGGGGTATTAGTGATCGTCTAGTCCCGCTCGCGATCCCGCTCCTTCTGCGCCTTCCGCTCTTCGCGAGCCTTGCGTTCTTCCTCCTTGCGCGCTTTGCGGCCGGCGTTGCGATCGGCCTCGTCCTGGCTGGTGGTCGCCCAGTCGGCGGCCTGGCCGACCGCCTTGACCGGCGCGGTGATGATGCCGACCGCGGTCTTCACGCAGCCGCCGGCAAGCAGGGGCAGCAGCGCTACGACGGGGAACAGGAACTTGCGCATGGGACTCTCTTTTCAGTTAGGCGCTCTCGCCCCGGCATTGTCCGTTTGGGGCTTCGCCCCGGTATGGGCTGCGCGCGCTTCGACGCCGATATAGGCGAAATCCGTGAAGAATCCGTCCACGCCAAGATCCAGATAACGCTGGATTTCGTCCGAAAGACGGCCCTGACCGCGCGGATTCAGGCCGACGCGCAAGGAGGCGGGGAGGAAGTAGTTCTCGGCGCGGAAGGTCCAGGGGTGGAGCCGCAAGCCCACCGCATGGGCGTCGGCGACGAGGCTGGTCGGCGCGGCATCGCCCTTCTGGATCATGTCCTTGTTGGGGCCGATGCCCCATGCATAGGTGGCGACCGCCTTCAGCCCATCGGGCGTGGCCATCGCGGCATAGCTCGGCGCGGCGCCGTCGGCGGGCGCGCCGCTCGCATCCATCAGCTGGATCAGGCGGATGCCGGTCAGCGTGTGGAGCGCCTTCAGATTGTTCACCTCGAACGACTGGATGAACACCGGGGCACTCGCATCGTGCCAGCCGGCTTTCTTGAGCTGGGCGACCAGCTTTGCCTCCATCGGCTTGCCGATCGAGGCGAAATAGCTGGGATGCTTGGTCTCGGGATAGATGCCGACCACGCGGCCCTTGACCGAATGCTGCTTCGCCAGCGCGATGATTTCGGCAAGCGTCGGGATCTCGAACTGGCCGTCGAACTTCATATTGTCCGGGCGGAGCAAAGGCAGGCGCTCCTTCGCGCGAAGCGTCTTCAGCTCGGCGAGGGTGAAGTCCTCGGTGAACCAGCCAGTGTGTTTCTCGCCGTCGATCGTCTTGACCGTTTTGCGGACGGCGAATTCGGGGTGTTTCGCCACATCGGTCGTGTCGGTGATGTCATTCTCGTGCCGGGCGACGAAGATATCGTCCTTCGTCAGCACCAGATCGGGCTCGATGAAATCGGCGCCCTGCTCGATCGCCAGCGTATAGGAGGCGATGGTGTGTTCGGGGCGCATGCCGCTGACGCCGCGGTGCGCGATCACGATTGGGGGCGAGAGCGGAGCCACCGGCAGAGCCTGCCCGATCGCGCCGGCCGGCGCCAGCGCGAGCAGGGCGGAGACGAAATTTCGCTTGCGCAACGACTGACGAAAAAGTTTCACTATGCTATCCATTGTCGGAAACGATCCTTCCCAAAAACGTTACCCCATTCAGCCAGGAGGGGCGATCCCATGCATTTCACCATCAACGGCCAGGCCCGCGAGGCCGAGCCCGATATCCGCGCTTCCCTGCTCGACCTGCTCCGCGAGCATCTCGCGCTGACCGGCACCAAAAAGGGGTGCGATCATGGCCAGTGCGGCGCCTGCACCGTGTTGGTGAACGGGCGGCGGATCAATGCGTGCCTCACGCTGGCGGTGATGCATCAGGATGATGACATTCTGACGATCGAGGGCCTTGGCAGCGCGGACAATCTCCATCCGCTCCAGGCCGCGTTCGTGAAGCATGACGGATTCCAGTGCGGCTATTGCACGCCGGGGCAGATCTGCTCGGCGGTGGGCATTCTCGACGAAGTGGCGAAGGGCTGGGCGAGTCATGTCAGCGAGTCGCTCGACGAGGTGGAACTGACCGACGACGAGATATCGGAGCGGATGAGCGGCAATATCTGCCGGTGCTCGGCTTATCCCAATATCGTCGATGCGATTGCCGAAGTTGCCGGGCTTGCACCCGCTGGCAGAGAGGTGGCGGAGGCATGAAGACGTTCGAATATGCTAAAGCCGACAGCCCCGAGGCCGCGGTCGCGGCGGGCGGGCGGTTCATCGCGGGCGGGACCAATCTGCTCGACCTGATGAAGCTGCAGATCGAGACGCCCGAGAAACTGGTCGATATCAGCCGGCTCGATCTGGCCGAGATCGAGGAGCGGCCGGATGGCGGGCTGACGATCGGCGCGCTGGTGCCGAACAGCGATCTCGCCGCCGATGCGCGGGTGATCAAGGGCTATCCGGTGCTGAGCCGGGCGCTGCTCGCGGGCGCATCGGGGCAGTTGCGCAACAAGGCGTCGACCGGGGGCAATCTGCTGCAGCGGACGCGCTGCTATTATTTCTACGATACCGCCATGCCGTGCAACAAGCGCGCGCCGGGTTCGGGCTGCGCGGCGCAGGGCGGGTTCAACCGGATTCTCGCGGTGCTGGGGACGAGCGAGGCGTGCATCGCGACTCATCCGAGCGACATGGCGGTGGCGATGCGCGCGCTGGACGCGGTGATCGTGACCTTGAAGCCCGATGGCGACCGGCGGCGGATCTCGATCCATGATTTCTACCGGCTGCCGGGCGACTCGCCGCAGATCGAGACAATGCTGCATACGGACGAGCTGATCACTCATGTCGAGCTGCCGCCGCCGCCCGGCGGCAGACAGTTGTATCGCAAGGTGCGCGACCGGGCGTCCTATGCCTTTGCTTTGGTGTCGGTGGCCGGGATCGTCTCGGTCGAGGACGGCAAGATCGCGTCGGCCGCGCTGGCGTTCGGCGGGCTCGCGCCGATGCCGTGGCGCGATCCGGCGGTCGAGGCGGCGTTGGTCGGTCAGGCACCATCGACCGAAGCGTTCGAGGCGGCGGCCGATGCGTTGCTGGCGGACGCGAAGGGCTATGGCTCGAACGACTTCAAGATCCCCCTCACCCGCCGCGTGTTGATCGCCTGCCTGCGCGACCTGACCGAAGGATGAGCGAGGCGGCCGCCCTGACGATGGACCGGCCAGTGCCGGCGAGCCTGCTCGACACGGGCGCGCAGGGGCTGATCGGTGAAGGGCTCGACCGGAGCGAGGGGCGGCTGAAGGTGTCCGGCGCTGCTACCTATTCGGCCGAATATGGTTTCGAGAATCTGGCATATGGTTATCTGGTCGGCACGCCCTTCGCCCGCGGCACGGTGACGGCGATCGACGATGCGGCGGCGCGGGCGATGCCGGGCGTGATCGACGTGGTCGTCGATTTCGAGCGTTTCCTGCGCAACGCGCAACAGGCCGGCACTGCGAAGGCGCCGACCCAGGGCGTCAGCAACGTGCGCTATGCCGGCGAGATCGTCGCGATCGTCGTTGCGGAGAGTTTCGAGCAGGCGCGCGATGCCGCGGCGGCGGTGCGGATCGTCCATGAGCCGATCGAGGGGCGCTTCGATTTCCGCCGGCTTCGCAGCGAGGCCGAGAAGGCGCCGGACCGGCTGATCCCGGCCTATACATCGCAGGGCGATCTCGACGCGGCGATGCTGACGGCGCGATTCTCGGTGGACCGGATCTGGACGACGCCGAGCCAGAGCAGCGCGGCGATGG
>NZ_JAQGLC010000055.1 GCF_028293085.1 Sphingomonas bacterium | reverse complement strand
CTGGGCGGGATGATCTTCGGCATCGGCGCGGCGCTCACCGAGGATCTGATTCACGATTCCCGCAACGGCAAACTCGTCAATCGCGACCTGGCCGAATATCATGTGCCGGTGAACGCCGACGTGCCGCGGCTGGAGGCCATGTTCCTGCCGGAGCGCGACATCCATGCCAATCCGCTCCACGCCAAGGGCATTGGGGAGCTCGGCATTTGCGGCGCGGGCGCGGCGGTGGCCAATGCGATCTACAATGCCTGCGGTGTCCGGGTGCGGGACTATCCGATCACGCTCGACAAGCTGCTGGCGGGGCTGCCGCCGATATGACTGCGGCACAGCCGGGGGAAACTTCATGACCGACTACACGATGGACGCCGATCACCCGGGCCTCGCCATGGACCGCGGGGTGCAGGACGTGCTCGGCAAGGGGATCGAGCGCGTCGAGGGCGTGCTCAAGGTGATGGGCGCGGCGACCTATGGTTACGAGCATCAGGTCGGTGATGACGTCGCGTACGGCTATCTGATCACCGCGCCGGCGGCGAAGGGCAAGGTGATCGGCTTCGACACGGCCGCCGCGCGCGCGATGCCGGGCGTGCTCGACATCATCGTCGACGACAAGCGCATCCCGCGCCAGGCGGCGGGCTTCGTGCCGGCGCGGCGCGGCAATGCGGCGATCGATCACTGGGATCAGGTGCTGGGCGCGGCGATCGCGACCAGCTTCGAGGCGGCGCGCGAAGCGGCACGCGCGGTGCGAGTCGAGATCGAGCCGGAGGAGGGCCGGTTCGACACGATGGCCAATGTCGCCGATGCGAGCGGGCCGCCCAAGGATTCGCGGCTGCAGGACATCGCCAAGGGCGATATCGATGCGGCGATGGCGGCCGCCGCCGCATGCATCGACCAGGTCTATACCACGCCGAACCAGGTCCATGCCGCGATCGAACCGCACGCCTCGATCGCGACATGGGAGGGCGACAAGCTCACCCTTTATTCGAGCCTGCAGATATTGGGCGCGGCCAAGGCGGTGCTCGCCGCGGCGTTGAAGATCGAGGGCAGCAATGTCCGGATCGTCTCGCCCTATATCGGCGGCGGCTTCGGATCGAAGATGCTCGGGCCCGATGCGGTGATGGCGGCGATCGCGGCGGAGCGCATCGGGCGGCCGGTCAAGATCGCGATGAGCCGCGCGCAGCTGTTCCACAATGTCTATCGCCGCACCGACACCCACCAGCGCATCCGCCTTGCCGCGGGCGAAGACGGCAGGCTGACCGCAGTGGGGCATGACAGCGTGGTGAGCCAGGGACCGGACGGCGGCTTCATGGAGCCGGTCGCGCTCGGCACCATCCCGCTCTACGCGGCACCGGTTCGGCATTTCAGCCATAAGGTGGTGACGCTCGACATGGTCCAGGCCGGCGCAGTGCGCGCGCCGGGCGAGGCGGTCGGCATGCTTGCGCTGGAGACGGCGATCGACGAGCTGGCGGAGAAGCTCGGCCGCGATCCGGTCGATTTTCGCAAATTGAACGAGCCGCCGGTCGATCCCATGACCGGGGCGCCCTTCTCGACGCGGCGGCTGGTCGAGTGCCTCGACGAGGGCGCGCGGCAATTCGGCTGGGCGAAGCGCTCGGCCACGCCGGGATCGGTGCGCGAGGGCGAGTGGCTGATCGGCATGGGCATGGCGGCGGCGGTGCGGATCAACCTGCTGGTCGATTCCGAGGCGCGGGTGACATTGGGTACCGACGGCCGCGCGACGATCGAGACCGACATGACCGACATCGGCACCGGGACCTATACGATCCTCGCGCAGATCGCGGGTGAGTCGCTCGGGCTGCCGGTGCATTGCGTGGACGTGAAGCTCGGCGATACCGATTATCCGACCGGGGCGGGATCGGGCGGGTCGTTCGGTGCGGCGAGCTCGGGGTCGTCGGTGGCGCTGGCGTGCGAGGATATCGTCGCCGAGCTCGCCAAACGCATGCACACCAGCCCGGAGAATATGACGCTCAAGGACGGCCACGCCATCGCCGGCAATCGCCGCGTCGCGCTCGACGCGCTGGTAGGCGACGCGCCGCTGGTGGCGATGGGCAAGATCAGCCAGGGCAGCAACGCGCGCAATTTCAGCCAGGCGGCGCACGGCGCGCAGTTCGCCGAGGTCGCGGTGAACGCGGTGACCGGCGCGGTGCGGGTGCGGCGGATGTTCGGCGTGTTCGAGGCGGGGCGCATCCTCAACGCGCGGACGGCGCGGAGCCAGGCGATCGGCGGGATGATCTGGGGGATCGGCTATGCGCTGATGGAGGGCGCGGAGCTGGACACGCGATACGGGCATTTCGTGAACCACGATCTCGGCGAATATCATGTGCCGGTGCATGCCGACGTGCCGCATCTCGACGTGCATTTCATCGAGGATGTGGACCGGCATGCCAACCCGATCGGGGTGAAGGGGCTGGGCGAGCTGACCATTTCGGGCGCGGGCGCGGCGGTGACCAATGCGATCTACAATGCCTGCGGCGTTCGGGTGCGGGACTTTCCGATGACCTTGGACAAGGTGCTGGCCGGGTTGCCGCCGGTATGATCCCGACGAAGGAAGACAATGGCCGATAACGACACCGTCCTTGCCGCCGCCCAGGCGTGGAAAGGCGCGCCGATGGCGATCGCCACGGTCGTCTCGACCTGGGGATCGGCGCCGCGGCCCAGGGGCAGCCATATGCTGGTGCATGCGGACGGGCGGTTCGAGGGATCGGTCTCGGGCGGGTGCGTCGAGAGCGACATCCTCGCCACCGCCGCCGAGGTGATCGCCGGGGGGCCGTTCCAGGTGAAGACTTACGGCGTGGCCGATGCCTCGGCCTGGGAAGTCGGCTTGCCCTGCGGCGGCGAGATCGCGGTGATGGTGCAGCCGGTTTCGGCCGAGGGCTTCGATCCCGAATTGTTCGACCGCATCGCCGAGGCGCGCGATGCGGGCAAGGCGCTGACCGTCTCGACCAATGTCGAGACCGGGCATAGCGACGCCCGGCCGCTGGAGACGGGATCGGCTTTCCTCAACCGCTACGATCCGCCGCGCCGGCTGCTGATCGTCGGCGCGGTGCAGATCGCACAGGCGCTGGCGGGGCTCGCCCGCGAGCTTGGCATCGACACGGTGGTGATCGATCCCCGCGCGCGCTTCCTGACCGAGGAGCGCTTCCCCGGCGTGACGCTCGACGATCGCTGGCCCGACGAAGCGGTCGCCGCTTTTGTGCCCGGGCCGTCGACCGCGGTGGTGACGCTGAGCCACGATACCAAGATCGACGACCCGGCGCTGATCGCCGCGCTGGCCGCGCCGACGGCCTATGTCGGCGCTTTGGGCTCGCGTCGCAGCCACGCCGCGCGGCGGGAACGGCTGGCGGCCCAAGGGGTTTCGGAAGCGGATCTCGACCGGATCGACGCGCCGGTCGGTCTCGATATCGGGGCGATCGGGCCGGCGGAAATCGCGCTGTCGATCGCGGCGGCGATGGTGGGGGCGTTCAATGCACCCGCGACGGCAGGAGCAAAGATATCAATGAAGGTAAGACCGCCAGATGATTCGCGTTGAGAAGACCGTACTGATCCTGCTCGCGGCGGGGCGTTCGCAGCGGTTCGGCGACGTCGACAAGCTCGAGCAGCTGTTTCTGGGTCGTCCGCTCGCGATGCATGCCGTCACCGCCTTTGAGGATATTCCGTTTCAGGGGCGCTGCGTCGTCCAGAACGGCACCAATCTCGATTTCGAGAGCCGCGGTTATCGCCTGATCCATAATGACGATCCGGGGGTCGGCCTGTCGGGCTCGGTGAAGCTCGGCGTTCGATCCGCCCGGGACGACGGCGCGGAAGCCGTGGTGATTGCGCTGGCCGACATGCCGCGCGTGACCGCATCGCACCTCTATCATCTGCTCGAGGCCGCCGACCGGCCCGATGCGGTGGTCGCGTCGAGCGACGGGATGAACCCCTGCCCGCCCGCGGTGTTCGGCGCCGGGCAGTTCGATTTCCTGCTGAGCCTGGACGGCGATGCCGGCGCGCGCGACCTGGTGCGCGCGGGCAAGCATGTCGTGACGTCGCCGGCGGAGCTGATCGATGTGGATACGCCGGAGGATCTAGAGCGGTTGCGGGCGCTGGTTTGAATTTCTCAAGCCCCTCCCCTGAAGGGGAGAGGCTTTTAGATTATTCGTGCCGCAGCGCGTCGATCGGATTTAGCGAGGCCGCACGTCTGGCCGGAAAGAAGCCGAACACCACGCCGATCACCGCCGAGATGCCGAAGGCAAGGACGTTGATCTCCGGCACGAAGATCCAGCTCACCTTCATCACCGGCGCGAGCGCCACGATCGCGATCTGGGCGACGACCAGGCCGATCAGCCCGCCCAGACAGGACAAAGCCACCGCCTCGACGAGGAACTGGAGCAGCACCTCGCGCGCGACCGCGCCAATGGCGAGGCGGATGCCGATCTCGCGGGTCCGCTCGGTCACGGAGACCAGCATGATGTTCATGATCCCGATCCCGCCGACCAGCAGCGAGATCGCCGCGACCGCGGTGACGATGCTGGTCAGCAGGGTGGTGGTGCCGGTCAGCGTGTCGGAAATCTGCTTGGTGTCGAAGATGTTGAAATCGTCTTCCTTGCTGCCGGTGATGTTGCGGCGCTCGCGCAACAGATCCTCGATCCCGGCCTGGACGGTCGCGGTCGAATAGGCTTCGTCGACACCGACCAGCATCAGGCGGATGTCGCGGCTGCCTGTGAAGCGGCGCTGCACCGCCTTGATCGGCATGATCACGACATCGTCCTGATCGCCGCCGAAACCGGCCTGCCCGCGAGTCGAGAGCACGCCGATCACGTCGCAGGAGATGCCGCCGATCCGCATGCGCGTGCCGACCGCCTCGCCGCCGCGATAGAGATTCTGGCCGACCGTGCTGCCGATGATGCACACGGCCTTGCCCGCCTGTTCCTCGGCGCGGGTGAAGACGCGGCCGGAGGAGAGCGGCCAGGGCTGGACGTCGAAATAGGCTGTGGTGGTGCCGTTGATCGTGGTCGACCAGTTGGCACCCTCATAGATCGCGGTGGCAGTCGATTGCGCCTGCGGCGCGACCGCGCTGACGCCGGCAATCTGGCGGTCGATCGCATCGACGTCCTCGGGCTTGAAATCGGGCGGGCGCGGGCCGCCGCCGCCGCGGCCGAAGCCCTGGCCGGGACGGACCTGGAGCACGTTGGTGCCGAGCGCCGAGATCGATTTCTGCACCGCGGCGGTGGTCGCCTGGCCGAGCGTGACCATGGTGACGACCGCACCGACGCCGATGATGATGCCGAGCGTCGTCAGGAACGAGCGCAGCTTGTGCCGCAGGATCGAACGGATCGCGAGGAGGAAGGTGGTGGCGAGCATTATTTACTCCCCTCCCACAAGCGGGAGGGGGACGAAGAAGCGGGAGTCCTCACAACACCTTCTCCCCTTCATGGTGCTTGGCGTCGATGCGTTCGACCAGGCCGTCCTTGAAATGGACGATGGTGCGCGCGAAGGCGGCCATGTCGGGTTCGTGGGTGACCATCAGCACGGTGATCCCGCTGTCGCGGTTGAGGCCGCTGAGCAGCTCCATGATCTCGACCGACCGCTCCGAATCGAGGTTGCCGGTCGGCTCGTCGGCGAGGAGCACGTCGGGCGAGGTGACGATCGCGCGGGCGATGGCGACGCGCTGCTGCTGGCCGCCCGACAATTCGGCGGGGGTATGATCCCACCATTTGTCGAGCCCGACCTTTTCGAGCGCGGCCATCGCGGTATCGTGACGCGCCTTTTTCGCGTCGCCGCGATAGAGCAGGGGCAGCTCGACATTTTCGAGCGCCGTGGTGCGCGCGAGCAGGTTGAAGCCCTGAAAGACGAAGCCGAGATATTTGCGGCGGAGCAAGGCGCGCTGATCGCGGTCGAGCTTCTCGACATGATGGCCGCGGAACTGGAAGGTGCCCGCGCTCGGCACGTCGAGGCAGCCGAGGATGTTCATCGTGGTCGACTTGCCCGACCCCGATGCACCCATCACCGCAACGAAATCGCCCTGGGCGATATCGAGGTCGACGCCCTTCAGCGCCTGGAAAGCGGTCGCGCCCTCGCCGTAGATCTTGGTGACGCCGCGAAGCGAGATGATCGGCGCGGCGCCCGGCACGGGCGTCCGGGAGGCGTTACTGGCCACCGCGCTGC
>NZ_JAQGLC010000399.1 GCF_028293085.1 Sphingomonas bacterium | reverse complement strand
TATCCGCCGGCCGAGCCGATGCCCTGGATCAATGGCGGCGGCACGATCATCAGCCGCGCTTCGTCCACGTCCGCGGTCGCCTTGCGCGCCTCGTCCATGATCCCGGCGAAGGTGACGCCGAGTTTCCGGCGCTCCTCGAAGCTCTGCAGCGGGAAATAGGCTGCGGCGGAGTTGGGCGCGAGCGTCTGCGAGGGGCCGTCGAAACCGGCCAGCATCACCGAACCCTTGATGCCCTTGAGCGGCAGGATCTTCGCCGCGACCTTGCGCATCACCGCGTCGGTCCGCTCGATCGAGGACCCGGGGGGCAGCTGAATCACGGTCAGGACATAGCCCTGGTCCTGCGCCGGCACGAAGCCGGTCGGGGTGATCCAGAACACGCCCGCGGTCAGCGCGATCAGGCCGGCATAGGCCAGCATCATCTTGCGCGGTGCGCCGACCAGCCGGCGGGTGAGCGCGGCATAGGCCAGGCTCATCCGCTCGAAACCGGCATTGAAGCGGTCGCCCGCACGGCGGACGAGGCGCTGGGCCGCATTGCCCTCGGACGGGTCGGCGTGCGGGCGCAGCAGCAGGGCGGCGAGCGCTGGCGACAGCGTCAGCGACAGGACGAGCGAGATGATCGTCGCGGTCGAGATGGTCACCGCGAACTGGCGGTAAAAGGCGCCGGACAGGCCGGTCAGGAACACCGTCGGCACGAACACCGCGCAGAGCACCAGCACGATCGCGACCAGGGCGCCCGACACCTCGTCCATCGAGGTACGCGCCGCCTGAAGCGGGGACAGGCCTCGTTCGAGATTGCGTTCGACATTCTCGACCACGACGATCGCGTCATCCACGACCACGCCGATCGCCAGCACCAGCCCGAACAGCGAGAGGTTGTTGAGCGAATAGCCAAAGGCCGCGAGCACCGCGAAGGTGCCGATCAGCGAGACCGGGATCGCGACCACCGGGATGATCGCCGCGCGCCATTTCTGCAGGAAGACGAGGATGACGAGCACGACCAGCAGGATCGCCTCGAACAAGGTGCTCTTCACCGCGTCGATCGACTGGGCGATGAACTCGGTCGGGTTGTAGATGACCTTGTATTCGAGCCCCTTGGGGAAGCGCGCCGACATGCTCTTCATCTCGGCGGAGACGCCATCGGCGGCGGCGAGCGCGTTAGAGCCGGGGCGCTGGAATACGGCCACGATCACGGTTGGCTTGCCCGAGAGATAGGTATTGGAACCATAATCCTGCGCGCCGAGCTCGACCCGGGCGACGTCGGACACCTTGACCTGGCGGCCATCGGGGTCGGTGCGGATCACCACATCGGCGAACTGCTTGGGATCGGTCAGGCGGCCTTGCGTCTCGACATTGAGCTGGAACGCGTTGCCCGTGGAATAAGGCGGCTGGCCGAGCGTGCCGGCCGCAACCTGGACGTTCTGCGCCTTCAGTGCGGCGACGATCTCGCCCGCGGTCAGGTCCAATGCGGCGGCGCGGCCCGGATCGATCCAGACGCGCATCGCATAGTCGCGCGATCCGAACAGCTGCACGTCGCCCACGCCGTCGATCCGGCTTAGCCGGTCACGCACCTGGGTCAGCGCGTAATTGGAGATATAGCCGCGATCGAGGCTGTTGTCGGGCGAGACCAGGTTCACGACCATCAGGAAGTCGGGCGAGGTTTTCCGGGTCACGACGCCGAGCCGCTGCACCTCTTCCGGCAGCCGCGGCACCGCGACCGCGACGCGGTTCTGCACCAGCACCTGCGCGGCATCGAGATTGGTGCCCTGCTTGAAGGTGACGGTGATGACCAGCTTGCCGTCCCCGGTCGATTGCGACGACTGGTCGAGCATGTTGTCGACGCCGTTGATCTCCTGCTCGATCGGGGCGGCGACCGTCTCGGCGACGGTCTCGGCCGAGGCGCCGGGATAATTGGCGCTGACCGTCACGGTCGGCGGCACGATGTCGGGATATTGCGACACCGGCAGTGTCCAATAGGCGATCGCCCCGACCAGGGTGATGACGACCGCGATCACCGCGGCGAAGATCGGCCGCGTGATGAAGAAGCGCGAAAGGCGCATGGATTTCGTCCTCGAAGAAGAGGTTGACCCGCCACAGGGCGGGGGAGCTTAAGACGAACGTCTTTCCCCATCCGTCATGTCGGACCTGTTCCGGCATCCACTGTACCGCGGAGCAACAGCTCTGATTGCGCGGCCTGGTGGACCCCGGAACAAGCCCGGGTGACGGTGTGGATGGCGCGCCTCAGTTGGCGATCGTCGCCTCGCCCGCGACCGGCAGCGACACCGTCGGCGCCGCGGCCTGCTCGACCGCGCCGATCCGGCCGGCCCTGGGCGTGACCTTCGCGCCCGGCATCGCCATTTGCGTGCCGGCGATGATCACGCGGTCCTTCGCCGTCAGGCCGGAACGGATGATCCGCAGCCCGTCGACGACGGGGCCGAGCTCGACCGGCCTGGCCACGACCTGGTTCTGCGCATCGATCGTCAGGACGACCTTGCGCGCCTGATCGGTCTGGATCGCGGTGTCGGGCACCATCAGTGCCGGGGCCTTGCCGCTGCTGGCGAGGCGCATATTGCCGAACATGCCGGGCGTCAGGAAATAGCCCGGATTGGCCAGCACCGCGCGGCCGCGGATCGTGCCGGAGCGCTGATCGAGCCCGTTATCGGTGAAGTCGAGCTTGCCCTTCCAGCGATGCTCGGTCTCGTCCTGCAGCTGGATCTCGACCGTGGCGGGCTCGGTCCCAGGCTGCCGCGCGCGCTGGGTCTTGAGGTACAGGGCCTCCGAGCCGTCAAAGGTGAAGTAGATCGGGTCGAGCGCGTTGATCGTGGTCAGCACCGTGCCGGTCGTGCCTTCGCCGCCAGCGACCTGGTTGCCCGCATCGACCCGGCGATCGGAGATCCGGCCCGAGATCGGCGCACGCACCTGGGTGAACTCGACGTCAAGGGCACGGACGCGCAACCGGGCATCGGCCGCGGCAAGCGCTGCCTGCGCTGCCTGCACCTTGGCCCGAAGCGAATCCACCTCACCGGCCGAGACCGCCTCGTCGGCGATCAACCGCGTCGCGCGGCCCAGATCGGATTGCGCCAGCGCCAGCGTGCTGCGGGCGCTTGCCGCATTGGCACGGGCCTCGGCCAGCGCCGCATTGAACGGGCGCGGATCGATGGAGAAGAGCAGCTGGCCCTTCTGCACGATCTCGCCGTCGCGGAAATGGATGCCGGTCACCTCGCCGGCGACGCGCGGCCGGATCTCGACCGAGCGGCTCGGGGCGAAGCGCCCGACATAATCGTCCCATTCGCTGACGTCGCGCACCAAAGGTGCCGCGACCGTCACCGCCGAGGCAGGGGGGCGGCGGCGACGGCCGGGGACGTATCGGCGAGCTTGGTGCCCGCCGCGGCGACCAGCGCGAGGGGGATAAGGACGATGGCGGCGCGGCGCGATCGGGGAAGGCGGTTGAAGCCGTCCCGGATCGGGCTCGTGCCGGCGTCGGCCCGGTTGATCGGGGTGATCATGTTCATGCGGCGATCCTCGGATTGGCGTAGATCTGGGTAAGGCCGACACGGTCGCCGGTGACGCTCGCCACCAGCGTCTCGGCCTGGGAAAGGGTGAAGCCGGCCTCGACGAACTGGTCGATCTCGGCCTGGGGCAGGGCATAGCCGCGCCGCCATGCATGGACGGCGAGCCGCCGCAGCGCCTCGAGCCGCGGGTCGGCGAGGCGCGAGGTCGTGCCGAAGCCGAACAGGCTGCCGATCGCCCGCGACGTCCGGCTCGGCTCTGACAGGCTGGAGAGGCTGTCGCGCTTCGACACCGCGATCACGCTCCACTCGATCGCGGAGAAGCCGGTTGCTTCGGCGACGACGATCGCATCGGCGGCGCGGCTCCGCACCGGGGCGGCGAACATATAATCGATGTCCAGATAGGCCATGTGAAATTCCTTTGACGACGGCCACGCGACACCCTTCGCGGAAACGCCGTTCCCGCGGTTCGCCTGGCCTTGAGACAAGAACCGACGCTCGCGAAACACAGGGTGCTTCGCTCGTCGCCGTTCGAAATTGGTGGAGTGCGACAGGCTCGAGGCCCACCGCGATAGTTCAGCCGCTTGACACGATCATAGGCGTTTCCCTCGCCACTGGCAGGTCTCCATCGGGAGATCTGCATTCCCTACCGATCGGTATATAACGTCGTGCCGCAGTGCGTCAACCGGTTTCTGTACCGGCAGGTATATTTATTTTCTAGCGCGTCGGCCAGACGGCGAGGCTGGTCTCGACCAGCTGCCGCAACTGGGGGCAGGTGGCGCCCGATCCGGCCTGGACCGACAGGCCCTGCATCAGCGCGAAGAGGTAGCGGACGAGCGCTTCGGGCTCGAGCCCGTCGGGCAGGTCACCATCGGCCTTGGCCTGCTCGAATCGGGCGATCAGCGCGGCTTCGGACGAGGCACGGCGCGCGACGACGTCGGCCTTGATCGATTCGGCCTCCACGCCGCACGCGCTGGTGCTGATCACCCCAAGGCACCCCTTGGGATCCGCCGGGCTCATCTGCATTTCGAGCGCGCCGTGCAGCAGCCGCTCGGCGACGCCGCGCGCGGTCGGCGCGTCCATCGCAGTGCGCATATAAGCGAGCTTCTCGCGCTCGTAGAGGTCGAGCGCCTTGTGGAAAAGCTGCTCCTTGTTGCCGAACGCGGCATAGAGGCTGGGCTTGGTGATCCCCATCTCGGCGGTCAGCTCGGCCATCGACGCGCCCTCATAACCATGGCGCCAGAACACGCGCAACGCGGCGGCGAGCGCTGCGTCGAGACAGAATTCACGGGGCCTGCCCTTGGGCGGCATCACGGCGACAGCCTGTTCCATACCGATCGGTATATAGCGCGCTTTCCGTAAACGTCCAGTGGGCGCCGCACTGCGCGACCATACCGCGCTTATATCACTCCAGCGATTCCACCAGATCCTTGGTATCCTTCAGGCCGAGACGGGTGACGTCCCGAGCGAGCTTGATCGCGTCGATCTTGCGTCCCGCCGCCAGCAGCGTGCGAACCTGTGCCTCCACTTCCGGCGACAAGGGCGTGAAGGGCGCGCCCGTCGCAACCGGGGGCAGGGCCGGTGGCGACAGGCGGACCGGGGCCGGTCTGCCGCCCATCAGCGGATCGCGGGCGCGCGACGCCCGCAGGCCCCAGCCGATCAGCAGCAGGAAGATAATTCCGATCGCGATCAGCACGGGAATGGGGACGAACATCGCTGCTCCTGTGACGACCCCCGTCGCGTACAGTGTGAGAGGCGCCCGATCCAGTCCAACGCCGTCGGCATGACGCGATAGCCTGGTGGCGCGATCCTAGCGCGTCACCACATCCCCCGACACCGTCACCCGCTCCAGCACGCGCTCGGCCGGCCAGTAATCTCCCACCGCATAATGCTGGGTCGACCGATTGTCCCAGATGCCGATCGCGTTCGGGGTCCAGCGAAAGCGGACATGATATTCAGGCACCTTGATCCGGTCATAGAGCAGGCGCAGCAACTCCCGGCTCTCCTCCTCGGCCAGGCCGAGAATCCGCGTCGTGAAGGTGTAATTGACGTAGAGGATTTTCTCGCCCGTCTCGGGGTGGGTGCGCACCACCGGATGAGTCACCGCCGGGAAGTCGCGGGCGAGTTGCGCGCGGCGCTCCTCGGTCACGCGGCCGCCGAAGCTCGCGATGATGTCATGCTCGGCGTCGAGCCCATGGATCCGGTCCTTCACCGCCTGGGGCAGGCCCTCATAAGCCGCCGCCGCATCCGACCAGATCGTGTCGCCACCCAGCGCCGGGATCAGCCGGGCGCGCAGCACCGAGGCGATCGACGGCCGCTCGCGGAAGGTCACGTCGGTGTGCCATTTGTTGTACGCCTTGAACGGCGTGAAGGTTTCCGCCGTCAGTTGCACGCCCTCGACGCCCTTGATCAGCAGTATCTCGGGATAGCCCTCGACATGCGGGATGACCGGATGGCCCTCCAGCTCGCCGAACAGCCGGCCGAGCCGGAGATGGCCGGCATAGTCCAGGTCCTGGTCGCGGAAGAAGATCACCTTGTGGCGCAGCCAGGCCTCACGAACGATCTCCGCGACGCTGTCGTCGAGCGGCTGGTTCAGGCCGATCCCCGATATCTCCGCCCCGATCGTCGGCGTCGAGGGCGCGATGGTGATGCCGCGCGACGCCGCGCGCTCCTGCAGGTCGGTGCGGATGTTCAAAGCGGTCGCCATGACGATCTCCTCTCCATGCCCAATGTCTGCCCTCACCCGAGGTTGCGCAATGGGGACAGGCTCACCCCTCGGGAAACAGCGGCGGCGCCTCGCCGGCGGCGAAGGTGAGCGCGGAAGGCTGCATGACGAGCGCCCCCGGCGCAACATCCTCCGTCACCCACACATTGCCGCCGACGGTCGCGCCGCGTCCGATGGTGACGCGGCCGAGGATCGTCGCGCCGGCATAGATCACCACATCGTCCTCGACGATGGGGTGCCGCGCGACCCGCTCGCGCACGCTGTGCCCATCCTCGGGCGGCAGCCGGCGCGCGCCCAGCGTGACATGCTGGTAGAGCCGCACCCGCGCGCCGATGATCGCGGTCTCGCCGATCACCACCCCGGTTCCGTGATCGATGAAGAAGCTCGGCCCGATCGTCGCGCCCGGATGAATGTCGATGCCCGTTCGGGTGTTGGCGATCTCGGAGATCACGCGCGCCACCAGAGGCGCGCCCAGCTCGAACAGCTGGTGCGCCAGCCGGTGATACATCACCGCCACCGCGCACGGATAGCAGATCAGGATCTCGTCGACGCTGCGCGCGGCCGGATCGCCCTGGAAGGCGGCGGCGACGTCGCGGTCGATCAGTCGGCGTATTTCGGGTAGCGCGTCCGCGAACAGGCGGACGATAGTGTCGCCATGATCGGCATCGAACGCGTCGCCGGTCTCCGCTTCCCAATAGCGCAGCTCGCGCCCGATCTCGGCGGCGAGCAGGCCGAACGCCTGTTCCAGCCGGAGCCGCACGAACACGTCCTCGGTGGTGCCCTCGAAATGGCCGAGCCGTTGCGGGAACAGGGCCGCCTCCAGATGTTCGAGCGTGAATTCGAGCGCGACGCGCGACGGGAAGCGTGCGGTGCCGGCCGCGGCATGCCGGTGATGCGCGGCACGCCAGTCCCGCCGCGCGGCGGCCAGGCCGAGCACGACATCCTCGATCGGGGCCAGCGTGGTTGGCGGGTTTCTCAGGGCGATGGCGTTCATGTCCGTGCTCCTCGATTGGTCAGGGGAAAGTGACCGGGGTGGATGGCATCACCACCCCGACCTGCTTGCCATAGGCATCCCAGGCGGCGGCGAGCGCCGCTGCGCGTTTCGGGTCGCGCTGCGCCAGGTCGCGGGTCTCGCCCGGGTCCTGCGCGATATCGAACAGCTTCCACCCGTCGCCGAGATCCACCGCCTTCCAGTCGCCCTGCCGGATCGCGCGCCGGCCGAACAATTCGCTGCCGACCAGCTCGTCGGGCGCATGGACACGCTCGGCCTTGCCCTGGAGGTAGGGCAGCCAGCTCGCGCCCCGCACGGGTTGCACCGCGCGCCCGGCATAGGTCGCCCCGCGCCAGTCGCCGCCCGCCGCCTCGACCAGGGTCGGCACCACATCCATCACCGTGCCGTAAATGTTGGTCACGCCGGTCCGCGCTCCGCCCGGCCAGTCGATGAAGGCGGCGACGCGGGTGCCGCCCTCGGTCGTATGGCCCTTGTAGAGCCAGGACGGCGCGGTCGCCGCCTGCGCCCAGCCGGGGCCATAGCCGATATAGGAGGTCGGCTTGCCGAGATTGGCGAAGCTGTTGTCCGCGGCCTTTACCCGCTCCGTCATGCCGGGGATTTCGGCGTGGGCGACGTCGAGCCCTTCCGCGCCATTGTCGGCGGTGAACAGGATGATCGTGTTGTCATATTGCCCGGTCGATTTGAGGTAGGCGATCACCCGCCCGACATTCTGGTCGAGCCGATCGACCATCGCGGCATAGATCTCCATCGCCCGCGCCTGCTCGCGCTTCTGTTCGGGCGTCAGGCTCGCCCAGTCCTGGCCCTTCTTCAGCACCAGCGGATGCGCGGCGACATCCGCCGGGATCAGCCCGAGCTGCTTCATCCGCGCCAGCCTCTGCTCGCGCAGCGCCTCGAACCCGGCATCGTACCTGCCGCGATAGCGCGCGACATCCTCCTCGGGCGCCTGGAGCGGCCAGTGCGGCGCGGTGAAGGTGAGGTACGCGAAAAAGGGCCTGGCCTTGTCCGCCTTGCCGAGTTGCTCGATCAGCTTGGAGGCATAGGTGTCGGACGAATAGAAATTGGCGGGCAGGGCGCTGAGCTGGGTCCCGTTCTCCCAATAGGTCGTGCCCTTGTCGCCCGGCGCTTTCGACAGATCGAGCCCGTAGTGATTGCCGCCGCCCTGGGCGAGATCGAAGCTCTGCTCGAAACCGTGGCGCGCCGGGCTGTCCTCGGGCCGCGTGCCGAGATGCCATTTGCCCGACATCAATGTCGCATAGTTCAGGTCGCGCAGCCGGTCGGCGAGGGTGACGATGTCACCCGGCAGATAGCCTTCGTAACCGCGCTGCCCCTTCTGGTTGGGGGCCAGCAGCTCGGCCATGTTGCCGAGCCCGGCGAGATGATTGTCGGTCCCGCTCAGCAGCATCGACCGCGTCGGCGAGCAGGTCGGCGCGGCATGCCACCCGGTCAGCTTCAGCCCGCGCGCGGCGAGCGCATCGAGATTGGGCGTCCGGATCTCGCCCCCGAACGCGCCGACATCGGAATAGCCGAGATCGTCGGCGACGATGATCAGGATGTTTGGTTTCGGCGCGACGGGCTCCGCGAGGATGGCCGGGATCGGGCTGCCCGGGTGCGTCAGCAGCAGCGGCGCCATCGCGACGATCGCGGCGGAGAGGATCGTGGTGGGTTTCATCTTCGTGGCCTTGAAGCGGAGGTTCACCTTTTCCCTCTCCCCTTGTGGGAGAGGGAGGGAGGAGCGAA
>NZ_JAQGLC010000392.1 GCF_028293085.1 Sphingomonas bacterium | reverse complement strand
GAGCCGGTCCGCGCGGCGCGCGCCCAGCACGACGGCCGCGCCGCTCGCCGCCAGACGCCGCGCGATCGCCGCGCCGATGCCGCTACTCGCCCCGGTGATCACCACCGTCTTGCCCGCGATATTGTCCACGCCTCGCCCTCCCGCTTGACCTGTCGCATTCGGTCGATAGTTTATCTAACATTGATTGGAAATCAAACGACTGATAGGCCGTCGACCAACAATCAGCCCATCGGGAGAGCGCGATGCCGAAACCTGACGCCTATATCGTCGATGCCCTGCGTACCGCCGGCGGGCGCCGCAACGGCAAGCTCGCGGGCTGGCATCCGGCCGATCTCGGCGGTGCCGTGCTCGACGCGATCGTCGCGCGCACCGGCATTGATCCAGCGGCGGTCGAGGACGTGATCATGGGCTGTGTCAGCCAGGGCGGCGAGCAGGCCTTCCAGATCGGCCGCAACGCGGTGCTCGCCTCGCGCCTGCCCGAAAGCGTGCCCGCAGTGACGATCGATCGCCAGTGCGGTAGCTCGCAACAGGCGATCCAGTTCGCCGCGCAGGCGGTGATGTCGGGCACCCAGGACGTGGTGATCGCCTCGGGCGTCGAAAGCATGACGCGGGTGCCGATGTTCTCGACGGGCGCGCTGTTCGAGCAGGCCGGGCTCGGCAAGGCCAAGTCGCCGCGCCAGGAGGATCGCTATCCCGGCATCCAGTTCAGCCAGTTCACCGGCGCCGAGGCGATCGCGCGCAATTATGGCCTGACCCGGACGGACCTCGATCTTTACGCGCTGGAGAGCCACCGGCGCGCGGCCGCGGCAACCGAGCGCGGCGATTTCGCCGCTGAGATCGTGCCACTGGAAATCGAGACGCCGGATGGCCCCGCGCTTCACACCCGCGACGAGGGGATCCGTTATGACGCAACGCTTGAATCGATCGGCTCGGTCAGGCTGCTGCGGGAGGGCGGCGTGATTTCGGCCGCCAATGCCAGTCAGATCTGCGATGGCGCCTCGGCGGTGCTGATCGTGTCGGAACAGGCGCTGAAGGATCATGGCCTCACCCCGATCGCGCGGATCCATAATCTGACCGTCACCGGCGGCGACCCGGTGATCATGCTCGAGGAGCCGCTGTTCGCGACCGACAAGGCCCTCAAGCGCGCTGGCCTCCGGATCGAGGATATCGATCTCTATGAGGTCAACGAGGCGTTCGCGCCGGTGCCGCTCGCCTGGCTTCGACATGTCGGCGGCGATCCGGCGCGGCTCAACGTCAATGGCGGTGCGATCGCGCTCGGTCATCCGCTCGGCGCCTCGGGCACTAAGCTGATGGCGACGCTCGTCCACGCCCTGCACCGGCGCGGCGGGCGCTATGGGTTGCAGACGATGTGCGAGGGCGGCGGCACCGCCAATGTCACGATTGTGGAGCGTTTGTGAGTGGCCCGCTCAGCATCGAGCGACGTGGCGCCGTCGACTGGGTGACGCTCGACCGGCCGGATCGGCTGAACGCGCTCGACGCGTCGCTGATCGAGGCGCTGCTGCGTTATTTCGAGCGGCTTTACGACGATGAGGTTTGCCGGGTCGTCGTGCTGCGCGGTGCCGGCCGCGCCTTTTGCGCCGGCGCGGATCTAGGCAGCGAGCTGACCCGCCAGGTCACCGACGACGGTATTGCCGCCTCGATGCGGGTCCAGCGCAACATCCGCAACATCATGCTGGCGATGCGGCGCTGCCCCCAGCCGATCGTGGTCTTGCTCCACGGCGCCGCGGTCGGCGGCGGGCTCGCCCTCGCGCTCGCCAGCGACATCCGCCTCGCCGCGCCCGATACGCGAATGAATGCGGCCTTCATCAAGATCGGCATCGGCGGCTGCGATGTGGGCGTCAGCTATTTTCTGCCGCGACTCGCCGGCGCGTCGCTGGCCCAGGAACTGATGCTCACCGGCCGCGACCTCCCCGCCGATCGCGCGCTCCGGCTCGGCCTCGTCGCCGACATCGTCGAACGCGAGCGGCTGGGAGAGAATGCCGCGCTCTATGTCGACGCGATGCTCGCCACCGCGCCGATGGGCCTCGCGCTCACCAAGGAGGTGATCAACGTCAACCTGGACGCGTCCGGGCTGGAGGCGGCGATGGCGCTCGAGGATCGCAACCAGGTGATGCTCTCGCAAAGCGCCGATTTCCGCGAGGGCGTGATTGCGTTTCGCGAGAAGCGCCCGCCGATATTCACGGGTCGATAGCGCGCGGCGCGGGAGCGTGCAGGCTGCACGCGGACTCGCGCAAGCACGGCCGGCGAAGCTGCAAGCTTCGTCCGACGACCCGGAATTTCCTTCCGCGTGCTGCGTCCAGGGCTTGTTAACTAACATCGATTGATTTATTCTTGGACGGATGAGGAGAGCGATATGACGCCGATCGCGGTCGAAGATGCCGACGCCGTCAACTGGGACAAGCAGGCCGATGTCGTCGTGGTCGGGTTCGGCGGCGCGGGCGCCAGCGCTGCACTGCAGGCGCGCGAGGAGGGCGCCGACGTCATCCTGATCGATCGCTTCGGCGGCGGCGGCACGACGACCTATAGCGGGGGCGTGATCTATGCCGGCGCCACCCGCTTCCAGCGCGAGGCCGGGCTGGACGACAGCGTCGACAATATGCTCGCCTATCTGAACATGGAGGTGGGCGATGCCGTCAGGCCGGAGACGCTGCGCCGTTTCTGCGAGGGTAGCGCGGGCGATGTCGAGTGGCTGATCGCGCACGGCGTCGAATATGCCTCCGACACCTATCTCGAGAAGATTACCTATCCGCCCGAGGGCAAATATCTCTATTATTCGGGCAACGAGAAGTCGCCGGCCTTCGCTGCCAACGCCACTCCCGTGCCGCGCGGCCACCGCGCGGTCGGCCCGGGCTTCGGCGGTGCGCATTATATCGCCGCCTTGCGCAAGGCCGCGGTCCGCGAGGGCGTCGAGCTGATGCTCCACACCCGTGTCACCCAGCTCGTCACCGACGCCACTGGCCGCGTGCTCGGTGTCGAGGCGATCGCGTTGCCCGCCGACAGGCATGCCGAACACCAGGCGCGTTATGCCGGGGTCAGCCCTTATGTGCCCCACAACCACGCGAAGACCGAGCGCGCGGCCAAGGCGATGGCGGCGCTGGAGGCGAAGCATGGGCGCACCCTCCTGATCCGCGCGCGCGGCGGCGTGATCCTCAGCACCGGCGGCTTCGCCTATAGCCGCGATCTGGTCGGCAAGAGCGATCCCGTGCTCGGCGCGCATTACGATGTCAGCCACCGCCTCTCGACCATGGGCAATGACGGCTCGGGCGTGGCGATGGGCGAGTCGGTCGGCGGCGCGACCGGGCACATGGACTCGGTCTATATCGCGCGCAACATCGCCCCGCCCGAGGCATTGCTCGAAGGCATCCTCGTCAACCGCGACGGCGAGCGCTTCGTCGCCGAGGATGCCTATGTCAGCCTGATCGGCGGCGTGCTCGCGCGTCAGCCCGAGGGCAAGGCGTGGCTGATCGTGTCCGCAAGGGGTTTTCGCAAATCGGTCCGCGAGGCGCTGACCTGTGGCTGGCAGCGCTTCAAATATTTCGGCGTGCCGATGCTGATCAACTATGCTCTGGGCGGCACCCGCCGCGGCGGCACCGTCGAAGCGCTTGCCCGCAAGGCCGGAATCGACCCGGCCGCGCTGCGCGCCACGATCGCCGCGCACGACGCCGATCTCGCCGCCGGCCGGCCGGACAAGGTCGGCAAGACCGAGGAACTCCGCACGCCGCTCGGCAAGGGGCCGTTCTACGCGATCAACATGTCGATGGAGAACCGCCACGCCCTCACCAAGTTCATGACGCTTGGCGGCCTCACCGTCGACGAGGACAGCGGCGCCGTCACCCGCCAGGACGGCAGCGCGGTGCCCGGCCTATACGCCGCCGGCATGTCGGCGGTCGGCCTCCACTCCAACGGTTATATCAGCGGTCTGTCACTCGCCGATGGCGTGTTCTCGGGCCGCCGCGCGGCGCGCCATGCCGCGGCAGCCTCTGGTCCCAAGCCGGCCAACCGTCCGCTCGAAACCGCCGGGACGGCGTGAGGCCATGAAGAACAACGCGCTTTCCAGCATCGATGAGATCATCGACGAGGCGAAGAATGGCCGGATGTTCATTCTGGTCGACGACGAGGACCGCGAGAATGAAGGCGATCTCGTCATCCCCGCGCAGATGGCCACGCCCGAGGCAATCAACTTCATGGCGCGCGAGGGGCGGGGCCTGATCTGCCTGTCGATGCTGAAGTCGCGCATCGAAGAGCTTGGCCTCGACCTGATGAGCCGCGACAATCGCAGTGCCTATGAAACCGCCTTCACCGTCTCGATCGAGGCGCGCGAGGGCGTGACCACCGGCATCTCCGCCGCCGATCGCGCGCGTACCGTGGCGGTCGCGATCAACTCGGCCAATGGCGCCGAGGCGATCGTCACCCCCGGCCATGTCTTCCCGTTGGTCGCGCGCGATGGGGGCGTACTGGTCCGCGCCGGGCATACCGAGGCGGCGGTCGATATCGCCCGCCTCGCCGGGCTCAACCCTTCCGGCGTGATCTGCGAGATCATGAACGAGGACGGCACCATGGCGCGGATGGACGACCTGGTCGCCTTCGCCCAGCGCCACAATCTCAGGATCGGCACGATCCGCGATCTGATCGCCTATCGCCTGCGCCGCGACCATAATCTGCGCAAGGTCGGCGAGGCGCGCTTCCAAAGCATGTTCGGCGGTGATTGGACCGCGGTCACCTTCCGCAACAAGGCGGTCGACAGCGAGATGCTGGCGCTGGTCAAGGGCCATGTCGATCCCGACCAGCCGACATTGGTGCGCATGCACGTCGTCGACGTCTTCACCGACATGCTCGGCGTGGCCGGCGAGCGCCACGGTCTGCTGCAGAGCGCGATGGCCGAGATTGCGCGCGAAGGGGCAGGGGTGATCGTGATGATCACCCAGCAGATGCCCAACATGCTCACCCGCTTCGTTGCCCGAAAATCGGACGAGAGCCCGGCGGTGAGCGATCTCGACGCGCTGCGCGATTACGGCGTCGGGGCGCAGATCCTCTCGGCGCTCGGCGTCCACGACATGATCCTGCTGACCAACTCGCCGCGTACGCTGGTCGCCTTGCAGGGCTTCGCGCTCGATGTGGTAGGGCACCGCGCGATGACCAGCACGCCGCCTTCGACCTGGATCCAATGAGCGAAGCCGCGCCGTCGCTCCATGCGCCGCTGCGTTTTCGCCGCGGCCCCGCCATGCCCAACCGCATGGCGCTGGCGCCGCTGACCAATCTGCAAAGCCATGACGACGGCACGATCTCCGACGACGAATTCGCCTGGCTGGCGAAGCGCGCCGCCGGCGGATTCGGCATGGTGATGACCTGCGCGGCGAGCACGCACGCGCTCGGCAAAGGCTTCCCCCGCCAGCTCGGCATTCACGACGACGCCCATCTCCCCGGCCTGGAACGCCTTGCCGCCGCCTTGCGACAAGCGGGGGCGCTGTCCTCGGTCCAGCTCCAGCATTCGGGTGGCCGTGCACCCCGCGACCTGGTCTCCGGCGCGCCAGTCGGCGCGATGGACGATCCGCAGCGCGGCGTCCGCGCGCTCTCGACCGGGGAAGTCGAGCAGGCGATCGAGGATTTCATCCTCGCCGGCCTCCGCGCCGAACGCGCCGGCTTCGACGGCGTCGAGGTGCACGGCGCGCACGGCTATCTGCTCTGCCAGTTTCTCGACACCCGCAATGCCCGCACTGACCGCTATGGCGGCAGTGCGGAGAACCGGTCGCGGATGATCCTCGAGGTGATCGCCGGCCTGCGCGCTCGAGCGAGTCCCGATTTCCAGATCGGCGTGCGTCTCTCGCCCGAGCGCTATGGTGTCGATCTGGGTGAGATCCGCGCGCTCGCCGCCCGGCTGCTGCGCGAAGGCCAGCTCGACTATCTCGACATCTCCTGCTGGGACAGCTTCAAGCAGCCCGAGGACTCCGCCTGGCACGGCCGCGCATTGATGGACTGGTTCACCGATCTCGAGCGCCACGGTACCCGCCTCGGCATCGCCGGCAAGCTGACGACGGGGCGCAATGCCCGCGAATGCCTGGCGCACGGCGCGGATTTCGTCCTGATCGGCCGCGGCGCGATCCTCCATCATGATTTCGTCCGCCGCGTCGAGCACGATGCCGATTTTGCCAGCGCCGCGCTTCCCATCAGCCGCGCGCATCTCGCGGCCGAGGGGCTGGGTCGTGATTTCATCAATTACATGGCGACCTGGCCCGGCTTCGTTGACGAGGAAGCGGCATGAGCCGGACGCCGCAGATCGTCGAGGTCGCCGCGCGCGATGGCCTGCAGAATGAGAGCGTGCTCGTCTCGACTGCCGACAAGGTCGCGCTGATCGAACGGATGATCGAGGCAGGCGCCCGCCGCTTCGAGGTCGGCAGCTTCGTCAACCCGAAGCGCGTGCCGCAAATGGCCGACACGCCCGAGGTGATCGCCGCGCTGCCCGATCGCGCCGATGTCAGTTATATCGGCCTGTGCCTCAACCTGAAGGGCGTCGAGCGCGCCGCTGGGTCGCGCATCGGCAACAAGCGCGGCGTCGACGAGGCTGGTTGCGTCACCGTCGCCAGCGACAGTTTCGGCAAGGCCAACCAGGCGCAGACATCGGCCGAATCGGTCGCCGAGAATATCGCGATGCTGGCGCTGGCCAAGCGCGAGGGGCTGGTGCCGCAGGTCACGATCGCAGTGGCGTTCGGCTGCCCGTTCGAGCAGGCGGTGCCGCCGCAGCGCGTGCTCGATATCGCCCGCCGCCTGGCCGAGGCCGGACCGGTGGAGATCGCTGTCGCCGACACGATCGGCGTCGCCGTCCCGGGCCAGGTCCGCGACCTGATCGGGGCACTTCGCGAGGCTCTTCCCGCGGAAATTCGCCTCCGCGCCCATTTCCACGACACGCGCGCCACCGGCGTCGCCAATGCCTGGGCGGCGTGGGAAGCGGGCGCCGACATACTCGACGCCTCGCTCGGCGGCCTGGGCGGCTGCCCCTTTGCGCCGGGCGCGACCGGCAATGTCGCGACCGAGGACCTGGTCTATCTGTTCGAACGCTCGGGCGTGCCGACCGGCATCGACCTCGACCGGGCGATCGCCGTCAATCATTGGTTCGCCGGCGTGATGGGCAAACCGCTCCCCTCGAGCGTCGGCAAGGCCGGCGGCTTCTGATGCTTCGCGGGCCGTCGATTGTCGTCAGCGATGAGAAACAGCGGCGCCCCAGGCGGATGCGCGTGACGGTCTTTTAGCGACTGGCCGGCGCTGTTGAATCGAGCGCGACGCGGCGGCGTGTTGAAAATGTCATGCAGTTTACTGACATTTTCGAGCCAGTATGCAGGCATGGTGTATTTATGACGTTATCTTAAGGACTTACATCGATCGGATGGTGGGGCGTGATCGAGGCGCGGCTGACATTTGTACAGATTCCTGTACAATGTCAGTTGCCGACCTAGCTCGCCGGGGGCAGCATCGCGCTGGAAATGCCCTGATCGGCCAGCACGAATGATCCCTGCAGCGCGCGGGCCGCTTCGGAGCACAGAAACAGCGCCACCTGGGCGATGTCGTCGGGCTCCATCATCGCATTGCCATAGGGGCTGATCGATCGCGCTTCGCGGCGGACCATGCCTTCCTGCTGTTCGGGCGTCAGCTCGTCGCTTTCGAAGCCGAGCATCGGCGTGCGGACCGAGCCCGGGCCGATCGAATTGCAGCGGATGTTCGATCGCCTGAGCTCGGGCGCCAGGGTGCGCGTGAAATGCGCGATCGCTGCCTTGGTCGAGGCATAGACGGCGAATTCATTGACGCCGAGCACTGCCGCGCCGGAGGAGATGTTGACGATCGATCCACCGCCGCTGCGCCGCATCACGGGCAGCGCAGCCTGGATCATCGAGATCGGGCCGATCACGTTCACGCCGAACATCAGGTCGATCTTGCGCGCGCTCATCTGCTCGATCGGCTCCCAGAAACACACGCCGGCGCTCTGGATGAGGATGTCGAGCCGGCCATGGTCGCGCTCCACGCCGGCGATCAACGCGGTGATGGCCGCGCGGTCGGTGATGTCGCAGGTCACGGCCTGGGCCTTGCCGCCCGCCGCGACGATCTTGTCGACTACCGGCTGGATCGCGTCGACCGGCTGTTCGGAGGTAACGATCGCCGTCGCGCCGTTCTTCGCGAACAAGGCTGCGGTCGCGGCGCCGATGCCGGAGCTGCCGCCGGTGACGATGGCGATCTTGCCGTCAAGCATGACTGGTCTCCTGGATGCGGCCGGCGAAATGCCCCTCGCGGATCGCGATCAGCAGGTCGCGCGGGGCGTTGGCGTCGCCGATCAGATGAAGCTCGTACGGCCGCGGCGCCCGGGTGCCGCCGCCGAGCGCGCGGTACAGCTCGTTCTGCGCCTCGTTGTACGAGATGAACACGACTGTCTCGGCCGGCACGTCCCAGGTCTGCTCGCCATCGAGATAGCCGATCGTGCAGCTGTCGGCACCAATCGACACAAGCCGGCCGCCGACAACAAGCGTGAAGTCGCCCTGGCGCAGCCGGCGCAGCGCCGGGCTGGTGCGGACGATCACCTCGATCTGCGGCGCGAAGGAGCTGTGCCGCGCGACGAAGGTCACCTTCACGCCGTTGGCGATCAGCTGCTCGGCCGCGGCAATGCCTTCGTAATGGCCGACATCGTCGAACACGACCGCCGACTTGCCGAGTTTGTCGGGCGGCAGGAACAGCAATTCATGCGAGCTCAGCACATGGCGCTGACCGAACCCCGGCACCGGTGCTTCGGGCCGCGCGGCCTGCAGCCCGTCCATGCGCGGCAGCGAGCCCGTCGCGACGATCACCACGTCGGGCTGCTCGGCGAGCACGTCGTCGGCCTCGGCATAGGTCGACAGGCGCACATCGACGCCGAGATGGTAAAGTTCCTGCTCCTGCCAGTAAGTGATGTCGCCGATCGTTGCCGACTTGGGCGCGCGCTTGGCGATGTTGATCGTGCCGCCCAGCGCCGGCTGCGCCTCGATCAGCACCACTTTGTGTCCGCACATCGCCGCCAGCCGCGCCGCTTCCATGCCGGCCGGGCCGCCGCCGATAATCACCACCTTTTTCGGCTTGGCGACGGGCACGATCAGATCTTCGGACAAAGTGCGCTCATACCCGACCACCGGATTGACGGTGCAGCCCATGCGCTGCTGCGCGGTGCGAATGCCGCCGACACAGCCCTGGTTGCAGGCAATGCAGGGCCGTACCCGCTCGGCATTGCCTGCCAGCGTCTTGGCGACCAGATCGGGCTCGGCGATCATCGGCCGCACGAAGCTGACCATGTCGCCCAGGCCTTCCTTGATCGCCTGGTTGCCTTCCTCCAGCGTGCGGTAACGGCCGGCGATCATCGTCGGCACATCGGCACGGGCGGCGATCGGCTCGGCCGAACTGAGCATATAGCCCGCCGGCTGGTCCATGCAGCCGAGCATCGACGAGATGCTGTAGGGGCTGCCCATCGACGCGCTGACATAGTCGACCATCTTGCCGGCGCAGAGTCGCGCGACGACCTCGCCGGCCTCTTCGGGGGTCAGCCCGCCGGGCGCGTTATAATCGGACAGGCGGATGCCGACCGGATAGTCCCAGCCGAGCCGGTCGCGCACCGCCTGCACTATGTCGCGCCCAAAGCGCATCCGATTGTCGAGGCTGCCGCCATAGTCGTCGTCACGGCGGTTGGTCAGCGGGCAGAGGAACTGGTGAATCAGATAGCCATGGCCGAAATGGAGCTCGACGCCGTCGAGCCCGCTTTTCTGCACGCGCACCGCGGCATCGACATAGGCCTGGCTGATCTCGTCGATCTGGTCCTGCGTCATCGCGAAGGGCGTGTTGACCAGGCCGAGCGGGCAGGGGACGTTGGAGGGAGAGATCGGCGCCTGGCCCGTCGCCGGCGCCCAGCGATGGCCGCCATGCCAGAGCTGGACGAAGGTCCGCATGCCATAATGCGCGCCCGATTTGGCGAGCGCCGCAAAGCCCGGGATGATCGAATCGTCGACCGCGTCGACCGTATGGTTGGCGGACGAACGATGGATCACGGTCGCTTCGAGGATGTTCAGTCCGACCCCCGATTTCGCCCGCGCCTCGTGATAGGCGATCAGCTCGTCGCTGATCACGCCGCGCCCATAGCTGGTGCCGTGGCTGGCGCGGACGATGCGGTTCTTCACCTCCAGCCCGTTGATCGTGATGGGCCTCAGGATGTGATCGAGCGACACGGTGCACCTCTCCAACGCGCCGGCCGTTGCGGCCTGACGCAACCTATAGCGACCAGACCACCTTGTCGGCGATCAGCCCCTCGATCTCGTCCGCGCCGAACCACGCCTCGGCCAGGATCTCCGCCGCCGGCCGCGTCGTGCGCGGATTGATCGCGGTGACCAGATCGGGATGGCCCGACAGGCGCGGCGCCGGCGCGGCGGTGAGCACGCCCCGGTCGTCAACCGTCACCGTAGCGCGCGCGGCATTGTGCGGATCGGCGGCGAGCTCGCTCACCTCGAGCACCGGCGCGCCGCAGGAATCGATCGCGGCGAACAGCGGCGTCCATTCATGCTGCGGCCTGGTCCGGAACGCCGCCGCCACCCGCTCGCGCAGCGCCGGCCATTGCGGCCGGTCCATCTGCGCCGGTGCCGAGGCATCGACATCGTCGAGCCCGAGGATGGCGAGCATCGCGGCATAGAATTTCTGCTCGATCGCGCCGACCGAAAACCATCTGTCGTCGGCGCAGCGATAGACGCCGTAAAAGGGCGCCTTGCCGCCGAGCAGGCTGTGCGCGGGCTCACCATCCCACAGCCCCAGCTCGAGCTCGCCGAACATCGCGCCGAGCATGTACGACGCGCCGTCGACGATTGCGGCATCGACCACCTGACCCTTGCCCGTCCGCTGCCGCTCGACCAGCGCCATCAGCACGCCGATCATCATTGTGTAGGAGCCGTTGGCGAGATCGCCGAGCAGGCCGGGGGGCGCGGTCGGCTTGTCCTCGCCGATCACGTTGAGTGCGCCGGCGATGGCGAGATAATTGATGTCGTGCCCGGCGCGCGTCGCATAGGGGCCGGTCTGGCCCCAGCCGGTCAGCCGGGCATAGATGAGGCCGGGATTGGCCGCGATCAGGACATCGGGCCCGAGCCCGAGCCGCTCCATGACTCCCGGTCTGAACCCTTCGACGAGAATGTCCGCTGACGTTGCCAGCCGCCGTGCGGTTTCCTGCCCACCGGGCGAGCGCAGATCGAGCCCGATCGCATCCTTGCCGCGCGACATCGCGACGGCGGGATCGAAGGGCATCGGATCGGGCCGCCTGACGCTCAGCACGCTGGCGCCGAAATCGGCGAGCATCATCGTCGCGAAGGGCGCTGGGCCAAGGCCGCTCAGATCGAGGACGCGCAGCCCCGAAAGCGGGCCGCGGCCGGCCTGGCTGGCCTGCGCCACGGTCAGGCGTTCGCGGCCAGTGCCGGGCGCGGCTGCACATTGAGTTGCGGCACGACCTCATTCCCCAATATCTCGACCATCTCGACATATTCTTCGCGCGGCACGCCGCCCATGTCCATCTTGATCAGATTGACGTCGGCGCTGACCAGATTGCTGAGTTCGATCAGCCGGTCGGCGAACTTCGCCGGCCCGCCGACGATCGCCGGGCCCTGGGTCGACAGGAACTCGTAGTCGAAGGTCGAGGTGAGATAGGCGGGCGGGTTGTCGTTGACGCTCTTGATCATCGCCTGGTTGAAGGCGTGATACCCCGCGTAACGCGGTTCGTAGCGCTCGCGGGCGATCGCATCGGTCTTGCCGACCCAGCCATGCCAGCAGGCGCCGACGCGCGAGGCGTGCTTGTGGCCCGCCGCGGCGAACGCCTCGCGATAGATGTCCGCCACCGCGACGAACTTGTCGGGCTTGCCGAAGGCGCTGGGCAGCATCAGGTTCAGCCCGAGCGCGCCGGCGAGCTTTGCCGTTGCCGGCGAGCTGCCGCCGCCGACCCAGAAGGGTGGGCGGTCGCGCTGGATCGGGGTCGGCTCGAGATGCTGGCCGTTGATCGGCGGGCGGAACTGGCCCTGCCAATGGACCGGCTCGCCCGACCATAACAGGCAGGCCAGTTCCATCGCCTCGGCAAAGCGTGCCGCCGAATCGGCGGCCGACTGCCCGAACAAATCATAGGTCTTCTCGAAGAAGTTGCCGCGCCCCGTGACCAGCTCGAGCCGACCGTTCGAGATCACGTCGACAGTGGCATAATCCTCCACCATCCGCAGTGGATCGAGATTGGCGGCGAGCGCCACCGAGGTGCCGAGGCGCAGCCGGGTAGTGCGCTCGGCGATCGCCGCCAGCACCACGGCGGGCGAGGAGAAGGTGTAGTTGATGCCGTGATGCTCGCCGACATAATAGCCCTGGATACCGGTCCGGTCGGCGACCTCGGCCGCGTCCAGCGTCATCCGATAGCGCTCGCTCACCGAGAACCGGCGCCCGGTCACGGGATCGTCCATGATGTCGCCCAACGACATAAGTGCGAGTTCCATGCATCCCTCCCGTATCGACGTTTGAACTTCTCTTACAGTGTATGTTTAGATTCGCAATAGGCTTTCGCAATCGGTGGTTGCCGATGCCCGCGAGGAGGCGTCATATGAGACGCTCACACCTGTGGAGTGCCTCATATAAAGCGGTTGCTCGTCAATTCTGTCGATGTTAGGTTATGAGTCGGAACGGTGCCGCCCCAGGAGCGGGCGATGTAGCAATGAGAGGATATCGGGATGGGCGTTCACCACTTTGCGATCGCGGCGAAGGACTTCGACACCTCGCATCATTTCTACACCGAAGTGATGGGCTTCCCGCTCGTCGCGGGCGTGAAGCGCAAGGCGCCGGGCGGCGGCTGGACCAAGCACATGTTCTACGACATCGGCGACGGCGAGACGATGGCGCTGTGGGATCTGCGCGGCATCGAGGGCGTGCAGCTCAACCCCGACGAGTGGCGCGGCGCGATCTCGACCGGCCTCGGCCTGCCGCGCTGGGTCAATCACTTCGCCTTCAACTGCAAGGGTGGCGAAGAGGAGCTCCAGCAGCGCAAGAAGAACTGGCTCGACAACGGCTATCACGTGTCGATGACCGATCACGAGTTCATCCGCTCGATCTACACCTTCGATCCGGACGGCAATCTGATCGAATGGACCTACGACACGCGGCCGATCGACGCGAGCGACACCAAATACGCGCAAGAAATCCTGGTCGACAATTCGCCGGCGACCGAGCCCGATTATGAGGGGCCGTTCGAACGCTCCACCGTGCCGAAATATCGCGCCACGCCGACGCCGATGCCGATGCCGGTCGACTGAGCCGGCCGTGCGGCGGGCGTCATCGCCGCCGGAGAAGCGGCGATGACCGGCATGGGGAGGAAGCGTGGCCATAGTGACTGACGAGGCGCCCGCGCACGGCCGCAATGAGGGCGGCCCGGCGCTGATCGAGCTGTACCGGCGCATGGTGCTGATCCGCGAAGCGGAGAAGAGCTGCGGGGCGCTGTTCGCGGCCGGCGAAATTCCGGGCTTCATCCACCTGAGCGACGGGCAGGAAGGCGTCAGCGTCGGCGTGATGGCTTCGTTGCGGCCGGACGACACGATCGCCTCGACTCACCGCGGGCACGGCCACGCCCTGGCCAAGGGGCTCGGCCTTGACGGCTTCTTCCGCGAGCTGATGGGCAAGGCCGATGGTGCCTGCAAGGGGCGCGGCGGATCGATGCACGTCGCTGACCTGTCGGTCGGGATGCTCGGCGCCAATGGCATCGTCGGCGGCGGCATCGCCATCGCGCTCGGTTCCGGGCTCGCCCAGAAGCTGCGCGGCGACGACGGGCTGGCGGTGTCCTTCTTCGGCGACGGCGCGCTGGCCGAGGGTATCATCCATGAATGCCTCAACATCGCCCAGCTCAAGACCATCCCGATCCTGTTCGTGTGCGAGAATAATGGCTGGTCGGAATTCAG
>NZ_JAQGLC010000383.1 GCF_028293085.1 Sphingomonas bacterium | reverse complement strand
CTGGAGCGCGAATAACCGAGCGCGAGCGTCACATAGCCGGTATCCCAGGTCTTGCCGCCGAGCAGACCGAGGGCGACGGTGCGATAGCTGGCGCCGAAGCCCACCTGCGCGGTCCCCATGACGCCGTCATAGCGCTTGCGGGTGATGAAGTTGACCACGCCGGCGACCGCGTCCGACCCATAGGTCGCGGACGAGCCTTCCGCGAGGACCTCGACGCGCTCGAGCATGATCGGCGGCACGATCGACGGATCGGGCAGTGCCAGCGAGGTGTGGCCGAGCGGGATACGGTGGCCGTCGATCAGCACGAGCGTCGAGTTGGACGCCGACGAGCCGAGACTGTGGATGGTCGGCGCATAATAGGAATTGCCGGCATTCTGGCCGACGCCGCCGCTGCCGATGCCGGTGATCGCGGGCACGGTCTTGAGGATCTGCTGCACGTTGATCGCGCCGGTATCCTCGATCGCCTCGCGGCCGACCGAGACCAGATTGCCGCCGACGGGCGGGGCACCGCGGATGCTGGTGCCGGTGACGATGATGTCCTTGCTGGTATCCTCGTCCGACCGGTCGGTCGACTGGAGTTGCTCGGTCGTCGTGACCGGCGTCGGGGCCGGCGTGCTCTGCGCCCAGGCCGTTGCCGACCAGGACGTTGCCGTCAGAAGAATGAGCTTGGATGCGCCCAGAAACAGGCGGCTGTAGGATTTCGCCACTGATAGTCCTCCCCTTTGAGTTGCCCCGGGCCATTTTGACCTCTGAAGCTATTGAAATACTTCAATAAACACTCGTCTTACGCACCACGACGATGAGAAATCTCCCGGCCTGCGCTTCGCTGTCGCGGCATTCTGCATACACAAAGTGCTATGTGCATGCATCTTCCCATTCACAGACCCTGTCAACAGACTTCATGGGTGGTGTTCCGGCACCGAACGCCCTGTTCTCCCATCGTGAAACGCGCCAACGACTCGCCGATTGCGATCCCTTGAAGCGTGTATTGCATACATTCCGATATCTTGCACACAAGAAATTTGAGCCCGGAGAACGGCGGATTTATAAGATAAAAGAAGCCATCGGCACGTCAGAAGCACGCTCGATCAGTTGTAGGTCGATCATATTGTATAGATTTTCGACTCCTTGTATGCATTTTCTGGCGATGCCGGATCGGGGCCGGCACCGGCCGGCCCGCGGCGTCGGGGCGAAGACCGGAAAAGGGCGCGCGGCGCGACCGCCAAAGGCGGCGAGCGGGCGTAAAAACAGGGAAAAAGCGGGTGAGGAAACTGATATTGGCGGCCGCAACGGCCTTCTCCGCCGTGGCGATGACAGCGCCGGCGCACGCCCAGATCCAGGCGACGCCGGAAGAAATCCGTTTCTACACAGCGGAGTGGAAGGGCGAGCGCTTCCCCGACGGCCGCCCCAGGGTGCCCGACGCGCTGGTGAAGCGGCTGCTCGACGTCAACACCGAGGATGCCTGGGAGATATTGCGCCAGGCGGGGTATAATAATCAGTTCGATAGCGGCTTTCAGATGGTCCATGCCGACCGGCCGTTCGTCGGCCGCGCGCTGACCGTCCAGTATCTGCCTGCGCGCCCCGATATGGGTAAGGCGATCAGCGCGCAGGGGGCCAGGGAGAAGCGCGTCGGCGGCCATAACAGCTGGCCGATCGACATGCTGCAGGTGGGCGACGTCTATGTCGCCGACGGATATGGCAAGATCGCCGACGGCACGCTGATCGGCGACAATCTGGGCAATTCGATCTACGCCAAGACCAAGACCGGCGTGGTGTTCGACGCGAGCGTGCGCGACGTCGCCGGGCTATCCCAGATCGAGGGATTCAACGCGTTCGTCCGGGGCTTCGACCCGTCCTTCATCAAGGAGATGGAGATGGCCCGGATCAACGGACCCGTGCGCATCGGCCGCGCGACCGTGCTGCCGGGCGACCTGATCCTGGCCAAGCGCGAGGGCGTGGTGTTCGTGCCCGCGATCATGGCGCAGGAAGTGGTGCAGCGCGCGGAATTCATCGCGATGCGCGACGGGTTCAGCCACCAGATGCTGCGCGAGGGGCGCTATACGCCGGGCCAGATCGATGGCCGCTGGGCGCCCGAGATCGACGCCGCGTTCCGCAAATGGGTGAGCGAGCATCCCGAGACGATGAAGATGACGCCCGCGGAGTTCGAGGCGATGATGAAGGGCGTATACGAGCATTGAAGCGCGATTTTTGCGCTCAAAAATCCAACAAAGCCGGCGACCGACGAGAACGACCATGAGAAAGATCCAACACGGCTCGCCCGACGGCGTCCCGAGTCGGACAGGACGCTAGCGCCATCTTGCGAGGTTTGAATCAACGCCGGGCCGCCGGGGCCTGTCAGGCGAAATCGATACGGAAGATGCGACCGCTCGACTTGCTCGCGCGGTCGGGCCAGCCGGGATGGATGCCGGCGTCGCAGCTGTACAGCACCCCGTCCCGGAAGGTCAGGCCGTGCGGGTCGGCGCTGCCCGGAACGAACTCGGCCGTCTCCAGCAACTGGCCCGTCGCGAGATCATATTTCGCCAGCCCCGAGGTGAAATCGGGGTCGGTGTTCGAACTGCCGGTCACGATCCAGATCGCGCCGCCGTTCACCGCCAGGCCGTGCAGCCGGGGCGCCTGACAGGGAATAAGGAATTCGGGCGTCCAGCTCTTCGGATCGACACGCAGGATGCCGTGGAGACGCAGCGCGGTGAGATAGAGCTTGCCGCCGGCAAAGGCGACGCCGTGGCAGCCGCCGCCATTACCGCCCGGCGCCAGCGGAATCTGGCGGTGGCTGACGGTGCGGCCGTCGAGATCGGTTTCGAAGATGCCGTTGGGCGCGGCATTGGCGCCCATCCAGAGATGCCCACCGCCGAACGCCATGCCACTGGTGTTCTTCGACTCGGTCTTCACCTTGCGCAATATCCTGCCGCTCCAGTCGACCAGATAGGTGTCGTTGGAGACGCCGATCCCCTCGGCGGTCTGCTGCTCGGCGATCCACAGCCCCTCGGGCTGCGCGTCGATCGCGTTGGGATAGCCTTCCGGGCTGAGGAAGAGATCGGTCGTCCTGACTTTCCGGTGCGGCACAATGGGTGGCGGGCGTGTCTCGCGTGCGATCCGGGCCGCGTCCTTGTCGTTGACCTGGGCGCCAGCGACGCCGCCCAGGCCAAGGCTCAAGCCCAGGCCGACGCCCGCCCGCAGAAATTCCCGCTTGTCCATCGGCTCTCTCCCTCTCGTCAGCTGCCCTTTGCCGCGACGTCCTCGCCCAGCGTCGCGTGCGGATCGATCATCATCCAGGCGGCCGCGCCGACAAAGGCCGCGAGCGACGCCGCGAGGAACGAACCGGTCCAGCCGAACGCGCCGGCGATGATCGGCGTGACCTGCGCCACGCAGGCGCCGCCGAGCTGGCAGCCCATGTTCATCACGCCCGAGACGCTGCCCGCCGAGGAACGGCCGAGATCGGCGCTGAGCGTCCAGAAGGAGCTTTGCGCGAAATAGAGCGAGCCCGAGCCGAGCGCGAGCACGCAGGCCGCCAGCCGTGCGTCCGCCACCTGAGTGGCGAGCGCCACGAACAGGCCGGCGAGCATCATGCCGATCGCCGCCGGATAGCAGCGCCCCGCCCGCCTGCCATAGCGCGCCGCGAGCCGGTCCGCGGTATAGCCGCCGACCGAGCTGGCCACCGCCATCGCGATGAAGGGCAGCATGCCGTAAAGGCCGCTCGATTTCAGATCGAGGCCGCGCACCGTCGAGAGATAGGTGAAGAACCAGGTGAAGAAGATATAGGCGACATAGCCGAAGCAGAAATAGCTGAGCGAGAGCAGCAGCACCGCGCGGCTCGAGAAGATCGCACCCCAGGGCAGCACCTTGGCCCCGGGCACGGCGATCTCGCCGCCGGCACCGCGCTCCGCCTCGATCCAGGCGAGTTCGTCGGGCTTGATCAGCGGGTGCTTCTCCGGCCGCTCGCGCGCCAGCACCAGCCAGACGACGAGCGCCGCGAGGCCGATCAGCGCGCTGGCCCAGAAGGCGGCGCGCCAGCTGTACGCAGCCATGATCGCGGTCACCAGCGGCGGCGCGACGCCCGCGCCGAACCCCACACCCGCAAAGATCAGGCCATTGGCGAGGCCGCGTTCCTGCGACGGTATCCAGTTCGCGACCAGCCGGTTGCTGGCCGGATAGATCACCGATTCGCCGATGCCGAGCAGCAGGCGGACGCCGACCATCAGCGCGAAGGCGCCCGAGATGCTGGTCGACAGCAGGCCGGTGACGGCGGTGAGCGCGCTCCACCACAATATGCCGATCGCGATCACCGGATAGGCGCCGAAGCGGTCGGCGAGGCGCCCGGCAAAGGGCTGGGTGAGTGCGTAACCGAGCACGAAGGCGGTGAAGATAGTCCCCATCTGTACGTCGGAGATCGCCAGATCGAGCTTCAGCGCGGGCGCCGCGATCGAGATATTGGTCCGGTCGAGATAGGAAACCGCCGAAACAAGGAAGATCAACCCGATCATCAGCCAGCGTATCTTGCCGCTGCGCGCGATGCCGCTTGTGCCTGTCATGCCCGGTCCCCTCTCCCGCCGGGAGCCGGACGAACCGCCAGCCAGCACTGTCTTTTTTTAACGAGATTGCATGCAGAGTGATGCACGTTTATCATTTTGCATGCAAGATTACTCACTATATTGATTATAGAGGCAAATCTTGAATGAGAGGAACAGATCGTGCAGGCAGGCGGATGGGCTTGCCGCGCCGCCGCTATCCGAAACCGCTATTGTCGGCCGGGGGGCCCTGCTTGATAAGTCCCTTTTCGGCCTTTAGGTTAAACGCTGTCTCACGACGTTGACTTCCATAAATCACCATTGGGCGCCGAGATAATGAGCCGAACTGTAAAACCTGGCACCAAGACCAAAACAGCCCGCGCCAAGGCTCCGCTGAAGAATGGCGCAAGTGCTGGACCGCGCAAGGGAAGGCTTCGTCTTGATGCGGTGAAGACAATTCGGAAGATGATTTTAACCGGCGAATTGCCGCCCGGCGAACGCCTGCGCGAAGTCGCGCTGAGCGAGACGCTCGGCATGTCGCGGACGCCGATCCGCGAGGCATTCCGCACCCTGGCGGCCGAAGGTCTGATCGACCTGCTGCCCAATCGCAGCGTCGTGGTCAGCGTGCCGGACAAGTCGGAGGCCGCCGACGTCTTCACCGTGCTCGGCGTGCTCGAGGGCCTGGCCGGTCAGCTTGCCTGCCGCCGCATGTCGCCCGAGCAGATCGAGATCCTCGACGAGCTGCAGATCGACCTCGCGACCTATTTCGAGAAGTCGGACCGGCTGAGCTATCTCGAGGCGAATCGCCTGATCCACGAGCATATCGTCCAGGCCTCGGAAAGCCCGTCGCTGCTGCTCGCCTGGCGGCTGCTGCTGCCGCGCGCGGAGCGGGCGCGGCATGTCACCACGCTCGATCACGACCGCTGGGCGGAGGCATTCGCCGAGCACCGGGACATCAACGCCGCGATCCAGGCGCGCGACGAGAAAATGCTGAAGCAGCTGCTCGAAAGCCATTTCGCCAAGGGCGTCGAAAGCATGAAGAAGAACGAGGCCCGCGAGCGCGCAAGCAAGCGCGCGGAGATCTATGCGGGGGTGGCGAGCTAGCCTCCCTTCCCGCCCGTCATGCTGAACGTGTTTCAGCATCATGCGCGAACCTCTGATCCGGGGGCGACGCTCGGGCGGGCACGACCGCGCATGGAGCCTGAAACAAGTTCAGGGTGACGGCGTGAATGGGCAGCCGTCTGTCTTCGGCCATCCCGCCGGGAACCCGCTCCACCGTCGCAATCCCGCAAGAACCGGTTGTGTGTATGCAAGACGGTTGATATGCATACACCGATCGGGCGCCAATGCCCGGCTTGCTGGGAGGTGAAGGGTGCTCGATCTGCTCCCGGACGATTATCTGGATGCGATTCTCCTTGGCCGGCTGGCCGGCGACGGGGGCCCGATTCCGATCGCGGTGATCGGGGGCCATGTTTTCGATCTTTCCGCCCATGCGCCGACCGTCGCCCATGTGCTGGAGATGGTGCCGCCCGGCGCGGCGCTCCCGGCAGGCCGCGATCTCGGACCGGTCGAGGCGCTGGACCTGCGCGCCGCCTGGGATCCGGACGGGCCGGGCCGCCTGCTTGCCCCGATCGACCTGCAATGCATCAAGGCCTCGGGCGTCACCTTCGCGGTCTCGGCGCTGGAACGCGTGATCGAGGAGCGTGCGCGCGGCGATGCGGCGGCCGCGGCGCAGTTCCGCGGCGAGATCCAGGACAAGATCGGCGGCGACATCCAGTCGGTGCGGCCGGGGTCACCCGCGGCGGCCGAGCTGAAGGCGATGCTGATCGCGAGCGGCGCTTGGTCGCAATATCTCGAAGTGGCGATCGGCCCGGACGCCGAGATCTTCACCAAGGCGCCGGTGCTTTCGGCGGTCGGGAACGGCGCCTGGGTCGGCATCCGCAGCGATTCGCACTGGAACAATCCCGAGCCCGAAATGGTGATCATCGCCGACGCGGCAGGCAATGCGCGCGGCGCGACGCTCGGCAACGACGTGAACCTGCGCGATATCGAAGGACGCAGCGCGCTGCTGCTGGGCAAGGCCAAGGACAATAATGCGTCCTGCGCGCTTGGCCCCTTCATCCGCCTGTTCGACGACCGCTTCACCATCGACGACGTGCGCGGCGCCGAGGTGTCGCTGGTGATCGAGGGCGCGGACAATTACCGGCTGGAGGGCAGTTCGAACATGCGGCTGATCAGCCGCGATCCGCTCGACCTGGTCGATCAGACGATCGGCAAGAGCCATCAATATCCCGATGGCTTCGCGCTGTTCCTGGGCACGATGTTCGCGCCGGGCGAGGATCGCGACGAGCCGGGCCGGGGCTTCACCCACAAGATCGGCGACCTGGTGAAGGTCTCGACGCCGCGGCTCGGCACGCTGACCAACAAGGTGTGCCACTGCGAGGACGCCCCGCCCTGGACCTATGGCATCGCGGCGCTGATGCGCGACCTGGCGCGCCGGGCCTGACTATCGAATTGAAATCTACCGCCATGCCGCGAAGACGGCGCGGTCCAATAAGGAGAGTGATTGTGGGCAAGACCGTTTTCCGTTCGGGCGTCGCTGCCGTGAAACCAGGCCGGCGCTTCGTGACGGCGGCGATGACGGCCATCGGCCTGGTCGCCGCGCTGCCGGCGCTGGCCGAGACCGTGACGTTCAGGAATTTCACGCTGATCGACGGCCGCGGCGGGCCCGAGGTGCCGGGATCGGCCATGCTCGTCACGGACGGCCGGATCATCTGGATCGGCACCTCGGCCGAGGCGCCGGCCGGCGACACGGTCGATCTCAAGGGCAAGTTCGTCATTCCCGGCCTGATCGACACGCATGTCCATATCGGCAATCTGCACGACCTCACTCAGGACGAACGTTTCTACACCCGCGAGAATGTCGAGAACGACCTGAAGACCTACGCTTCGTACGGCTTCACCGCCGTCGCGGTGATGGGCACCGACAAGGACGACGTGTTCGCCATCCGCAAGGCCCAACGCGCCGATCGCCCGTCGACGACGCGGATCTATACGGCCGGCCAGGGGATCGTGTTCCGCGGCGGCTATGGCGGCGTGCCGGGGATCAACCGGCCGGTCGCTACCGCGAAGGAAGCCACGATCGAGGTCGATGCCCAGGCGGCAAAGGGCGCGGATTACATCAAGATGTGGCTCGACGACGAGCTCGGCACCATGCCGAAGATGCCGCCCGAGATCAGCCAGGCAGTCATCGACGCCGCGCACCGCAACGGCCTGAAGGTGTTCGCACACGTCTTCTATCTGGTGGACGCGAAGCGCCTCGCCCGCCAGGGCATTGACGGCTTCGTCCACAGCGTGCGCGACACGCCGGACGATGACGAACTGCTCGGGCTGATGAAGCAGAAGGGTATCGTCCAGGTCGCCGGGACGGTCAGCCGCGAGGCGGCGATGTTCGCTTATGCCTCTCCCGCGCCCCAGCTCAACGATCGCTTCTTTCAGCAGTCGCTCTCGCCCGAGGCGCTGAAGCTGCTGGCCAGCCCGGAACGGCAACGCTCGGTCGCAGCCTCGGCCGCCTATCCGAGGCTGCGGAGCTTCTTCGACATGGCGATGACGAACATGAAGCGCGAGGGCGCGGCCGGCATCCCCTTTGGCGTCGGCACCGATGCGGGCCCTCCGGGGCGCGTCGCGGGCTATTCGGGCCATTGGGAAATGGAGCTGCTGGTCAAGGACGGCTTCTCGCCCGGCGAGGTGATCCATGCCGCGACCGCGGTCGGCGCCGAGATTCTCGGCGCGAGGGATATCGGCACGCTCGAGCGCTCCAAATGGGCCGATTTCGTCGTGCTCGATGCCGATCCGCTGGTCGACATCAAGAACACGCGCAAGATCGACGCGGTCTATATCGGCGGCCGCCAGGTGAAGTCGGTCGCGCCGTGACGATTGCCCAGGCCAACGACAACCAGCCGGTCCGGGCGCAGCGGCCGACCCGGGTACGCCATGCCGTGCTGTGGCTGACGGTCGCCGCGTACATGATCACCTATATGGACCGGGTGGTGATCTCGACGGCAGCGCCGTCGATCCAGAAGGAGTTCGCCTTCTCCGCGATCACCATGGGCTGGATCTTCAGCACCTTCCAGATCACCTATGCCCTGTTCCAGATCCCGGGCGGCTGGCTCGGCGACCGGTTCGGGCCGCGCCGGGCGCTGACCTGGATCGTGATATGGTGGTCGAGCTTCACCGCGCTGACCGCACTGACCTGGTCGGCGGGGTCGATGCTGGTCTGTCGCGCCCTGTTCGGCGCAGGCGAGGCCGGCGCTTTCCCGATCGCGACGCGGTCGCTGTCGCGCTGGATGCTGCCGCAGGAGCGCGGCTTTGCGCAGGGCATCACCCATGCCGGCGCGCGGCTGGGCGGCGCGGTCACCCCGGTGTTCGTGGTGCTGCTGATCGTCGATTTCGGCTGGCGCGCGCCCTTCTTCGTCTTCGCTGTGGTCGGATTGCTCTGGGCGGCGCTCTGGTTCTTCTTCTACCGCGACCAGCCAGGCGAGCATGCGAGCGTCAACCCGGCCGAGCTGGCGCTGATCACCGACGCGCTGGGCGCGGCGCCGCCGCCGAGCAAGACGGCCAGGATTCCCTGGAAGCATCTGCTCGGCAACAGCCAGATCTGGACGCTGTCGGCGATGTATTTCTGCTACGCCTACAGCATCGGCATCTTCCTGACCTGGTTCCCGACCTATCTGAAGGATGTCCACGAGTTCAACCTGACCAAGATGGGTCTCTATGCCAGCCTGCCGCTGATGGCCGGTGTCGCGGGCGACGTGGCGGGCGGGTGGATTTCCGACCGGCTCGCGCATGGTTCGGGCAATCTGAAGATGTCGCGGCGGATCGTCGCCATGGCCGGTTTCCTGCTCGCCGCGGTGACCATCCCGCTGGCGGTGCTGTCGGCCGATCCGACGACGAGCGTCGCCTGGTTCTGTCTGGCGGTGTTCGGACTGGAGCTGACGGTCGGCGTATCCTGGGCGGTGACGCTCGATATCGGCGGCAATTATGCCGGATCCGTTTCGGCGGTGATGAACACCTGCGGCAATATCGGCGGCGCGATCGCATCCTTCGCGACCGGCTATATCATCACCTATCTCGGATGGAGTCCGGCCTTTTTCGTGCTCGCTGTGCTGTCATTGGCGGCGGCGTTGCTGTTCCTGCGCATCGACGCGTCGAAGCCGCTTTATCAGGGGGAACCGGCAGCGCCCGACCCCAATATTTTCGTATAGAAATTTGAGCGGCATCACCGGATCGGCGCTTCAAGACCATTGACACTGACGCGCAATCACGTGATGCATACAAACGAGTATTTTAGTATGCAACATCGCCGGAAGCCGAGCCGATACGGCGAGCGATTTCCCGCCGGGAGCCGTCTGGGGAGGGTTCGACAGACATGAAGATCAGCGAGAGCAAATGTGTCGGGTGCGGGAACTGCACCTATGCCTGTCCGATGGGGGCGATCTATATCGACCCACAGACGCGCAAGGCGACCGTCAACAGCGACGAATGCGTCGAATGCTATGCCTGCTATAACGGGCTGAGCAAGGAGCATCTGCCGCCCAAGACGGTGCGCTTCACGCGCCGCGTGATGTCCAAGCTGTGGCTGCGCTTCGAGCCCGATCCCGATATCTGCCCGACCGACGCGCTCGAGCCCGACGAGCTGAGCTGGCCGCGCGTGGTGCGCCGCGCTTTCTCCGATCCGCGCGTGCCGCACGAATCTACCGGGGTGACCGGCCGCGGCACCGAAGAGGTGAAGACCAACGAGATATCGAATCGGATCGCCGTCGGCATGGTCGGCTTCACCATCGAGTTCGGCCGACCCGGCGTCGGCGTGCGCTTCCACCAGATCCAGGAAATGAGCATGGCGCTCGCCGCCTTGGGCGTGAAGATCCAGCCGAAGAACCCGGTCACCGCGATGATGAGCGATGTCGAGACCGGCAAGATCCGCGACGACATATTGAACGAGAAGGTCCTGTCCGCGATCCTCGAGATCGCCGTGCCGGTGGCGCGCACCGAGGAGATCATCCGTACCGTCTGGGCGGTCGAGAAAAGGATCGACACGATCGTCGTGCTCGGCGTCGGTACGCGCTGCGACGAGGATGGCGAGGAGCGCGTTGTCGCCCCGATCCTGGAAAGCCTCGGCTATACGCTGAAGCGCGCCAAGACCAATCTCGGCCTAGGCCGGACGCAGATCAGGGAGATCCTGCGCGAGACGCCCGCAACCGCAATAGCCGCCAAGGACGTGGTGCCCGCATGACCAACACCCTCCACCGCTACGGCACTGCCGAAAGCTTCCGCGACGATTATGTGATCTTCGCGCTTCCCGCCAAGGGCGGCGCGCAGAAGGGCGATCCGCTGCCCGCGCTCCGGCGCTTCCTGGAGATCGCGCTCGAATACAACCCGGTCAATATCGGCGACGCGATGCACGGCGGCGGCACCCGGCCGACCGAGCACACCCACGCGCTCGAGCATTTCGCCAAGCGCCCGACCAAGCCCGATTTCCAGAAGGTGCTCGATGGCATCGGCGACCCGACGACCTTCTCCGCGGTGTTCGCCACGCGCGAGGATGCCGAGGCGTTCGTGACGCGAATCGTCGCGGAGGATCTGGGACTGAGCATCAACATCTCCTCCTCGATCGAAAATGCCCAGAATTGCTGCAAGGCGGCCGGGATCACGCGGCATAGCGTCGGCTATTCGCTCGGCTTCGAGGGCATTCAGGACAATGCGCCGAACCGGCACGTCCTCTCGCTGTCGACGATGTGCGGCCATGGCATGATCAGCCAGTCGCTCGCCAAGAAGATGATCGACATGGTCAAGGAGAACCGCGCCTCGCCCGACAAGGTGACGGCGGCGCTTGGCCGGTTCTGCTCGTGCGGGATCTTCAATCCGGTGCGCGCGAAGCGGATCATCGAAGAGGCGCGCAAGAAGACTTTCTAGTTCGGGTGGCAGGAACAGGGGGTGATTGGCGTTTCGCACCGGGCAAAGCCCGGCGCGACGCGCGCCTTGCGAATGGAGCGAAGAGCGGTGACTACAGGAATGAACGAAATGGCGTCGGCCCGGCCGCAATCGGCCGTCTGCGGGCGCGGCGATCGGGACAATGCGCCCTTGTGGCGCCAGGACATCGCCAAGGCGATCACCCCAGCCGAGCGGACGGGACGATCGGGCCTCAGCTATATCGACCCGGATCTGGTGGAGCGGATGCGCAACCGGTTGCGCGCGCAGACAGCCGAATGCGTGATGGAAACCTTCGGCATCAGCGTGAACACCTGGGTGAAGATGCGCGACGGCCAGCCGATCCGCACTTCCGTCGCCGAGCGATTTCTGCAACGCTTGAGCGCGTCCAACTGATCGGCCGAAGCATGATCGGCGGCGCGTAGGGGATGAGCGGCGCAGCATGGATTTCGACGAGGTCATCGCCCCGCTGACACGGAAGCAATTCCTGTCGGATCACTGGAACAAGGCGTTCCTGCGCATGAAGGGCAAGGCCGGCCGATTCACCGGCCTGCTGACCTGGGACGATCTCAACGCGATCCTGGAGCAGCACCGGCTGACGCCGCCGCGCTTCAAGCTGGTGCAGGACGGCAAGGCGCTCGACCATAACCTTTATCTGTCACCGGGCCTGGGTGGCACGCCCCGGCTCGATTCAGGCAAGTTCGCCGCCTGCCTTGCAGGCGGGGCGACGCTGATCCTCGATTCCGTGCAGGAGATCGCGCCGCGCGTACGCTCGCTCTCGGAATCGTTCCGCGACGCGCTCCACGCAGGCAATTACGTCAACCTCTATGCCGGGTGGCACAGCCAGAATGGCTTCGACCTGCACTGGGACAGCCAGGATACGGTGATCCTGCAATTGTCGGGGAAGAAGCGCTGGCAGATATTCAGGCCGACGCGGCTGCACCCGCTGCAGGAGGATGTCGAGGCGCCGGCGCGGCCGACCGGGCCGCCGGTGTGGGACGGGCTGCTGGAAGATGGCGACGCGATCTATATCCCGCGCGGCTGGTGGCACATGGCCTATCCGGTCAACGAACCGAGCCTGCATCTGACCTTCGCCACGGTGCCGCCGCACGGCATCGACCTGCTGCGCTGGATGACCGAGCGACTGCGCGGGCACGGCGCAGTGCGCGAGGACCTGCCGGCGCTCGACGACGAGAAGGCGCAGGCTACTTATCTGGCAACGCTGCGCGCGATCGTGACCGAGGCGATGGACGATTCGCTGATCCGTGACTTCCGCCGCGAATGGGAAGGCGACAGCTTCCCCAACACCCGGATCAACCTGCCGGGCGCGCCGTATGAGCAACTGGCCCTGATCGACGACCGAAGCACGATCCGCCTGACCGCGGCGCACCGCCTGGCCTTCATTCCCGCCGGGGCGAATGTCGAGTTCAAGGCGAACGGCAAGCTCTATGTCGTGCCGGCCGACATGGTCCCCGCGCTGGAGCTGCTGGTGGACACACGGACCTACACGGTCGCCGAGCTCTCGGCGCGCGTCGCCGGCGAGACGGCGGTGGCCAATCTGAAGAAATGCCTTACCGTATTGGCACGCGCCGGCATCCTGCTGGTGGAGAAAGGCTGAGGCCGCATGCTGCCCGAGCCGGGGATTTCGGACATCGACGGCACCCCGGCGCTGATGCCGGGCGAGGTGCATGTCTGGACCATCCGCCTGGGCGCGGCGCCCGCGCCGGATGCGGCCATGCTCGACGCGGGCGAGCTCGAGCGCGCCGCGAAATTCGTGTTCGACCGCGACCGGCTGGCGTTCGTACGGCGGCGCACCGCGCTTCGTCGGATCCTCGGGGTCTATCTGAAGGTCGCACCCGTCGACGTGTCGATACGAACCGGCATGCACGACAAGCCCGAACTCGGGCCGCCGTTCGAACGTAGCGGATTGCATTTCAACGTATCGAACTCGGCCGACCTTGCGCTCTGCGCGGTGACGCTCGACGGGCCGGTCGGGGTCGATGTCGAACAGATTCGGCCCATGGCCGATCTCGACGGCGTGGCCGAGCTGGTGCTGAGCCCGAACGAGCGCGCCGTTTTCGCCGCCGCCGGCGAGACGGAGCGGCTGACCCTGTTCCACGCCGCCTGGACGCGCAAGGAAGCCTATCTGAAGGCGCGCGGCGAGGGACTGCTGCGATCGCCCACCCTGATCGAGTGCGGCGCATTGCTGGGCGAGGCGGGCGAGCCGATTCGGGACGAGGACGATGCCGTCGCCGCGTCGGACTGGCAGCTGACCGCGTGGGAAGCTGCGCCCGGATATGGCGCCGCTTTGGTTACAAAAACTCGTTGCGGCCGGATCGGCCATTTCGCCCTTTCGGCCTGAATGCGCCCCGAAAAGACATGGATTTCTGCGGTCTGCAGGCGATTGCGAAAATCTGCCAAATATAGCCGGGCTGGTTATATCACCCGCTATTGCCCAGTCTAAGCCCGTGATATTGTTGTCGAACGGCAACCATGCAGGTTGTCGGCCCTATCAGCGTGAGTTGGTTCCCCGGAAAGGACGACAAATGGCACAAAGTGATACGCTTGGACGGACGGCAATGGTGGCCGGAGAAGTGTTGATGCCTGGCGCGAGCAACCTGATCGCCGGCAATATCGGTGCAGGCGTCGCGACCTTCCTGGGCACCGGCCTGGCCGTTGCGGTGCTGGCACCGTCGATGCCGCTGGTCGCCACGCTGACCGCGATCGGCCTGCGCTGGAATTCGTACAAGATGGCGACCACCGGCGGCAATCTGCTGTCCGAAGTCGCGGAGCATCTGCCGCACGCGACGACGGTGAAGGTATCGGCGACGAAGACCGCCACCGCCTGATCTTCCGAGCCGCCCGGCCGGGACGCAAAGCGATCCCCGGCCAGGCGGCTTGATCCCTCCGCCGACCGGCAGCGAGCCTGCCGATCTTCGTCGCCCTTGCCGGCGGCCGCTGAAGAGTTGTGTCCGCGTCACAAGCGTATCGTGTCCCACGCCGACTTCGACTTCGATTTGATCCTCCGCACATAGCGGGAGCGCCACGCGTCACCATGGAACCTGCAGGTGAAGCTCCGTACATCGAGGCCTTGCGGCGCGCATCCGCCCAGATCAGGACGCTGCTGGAGCAGAATGCCGCGTTGAACGCGGCGCTGAGCACGCAGGAGCCGATCGCGGTGATCGGCATGGGCTGCCGCTTTCCCGGCGGCGCCACCAATCCGGAGCGTTTCTGGGAGCTGCTGGCCAGAGGCGGCGATGCCGTTGCCGAGATTCCGGCTGACCGGTTCGATCTCGACACCTGGTGGGATGCCGATCCGGAGACTCCCGGGCGGATCTATGTGCGCGATGCGGCGCTGCTCGGCGATGTGCGCGGGTTCGATCCCGGCTTTTTCAGCATCACGCCGGCCGAGGCGGAATCGCTCGATCCCCAGCAGCGGATGCTGCTCGAGGTCAGCTGGGAGGCGCTGGAAGACGCGCGCCTCGACAGCAAAAAGCTGGCCGGAAGCCTGACCGGTATCTTCATCGGCCTGTCGAATTACGATTATATCCAGGCGCACGTCCATTCGGGCGACCCCGAACGCATCACCGCCTATTCGGGCAGCGGCGTGATGTTCAGCACCGCCGCCGGGCGCCTGTCCTATTTCTACGACCTGCGCGGGCCGTGCGTGACGCTGGACACTGCCTGCTCCTCATCGCTGGTCGCGCTCGATGCGGCGATCAAGGCGCTGCGGCGGGGCGATTGCGATATGGCGGTGGCGGGCGGGGTGAGCCTGATCCTGTCGCCCGACAGCACGGTCGCCCTGTGCAAGGTCCGCGCGCTGGCCGCGGACGGGCGCAGCCGCGCGTTCGACGATGCGGCGACGGGCTATGGCCGCGGCGAGGGCTGCGGGCTGGTCGTGCTCAAGCGGCTGGAGGACGCGCTGCGCGACGGCGATCCGATCCAGGCGGTGCTGGCGGGCTCGGCGGTCAATCATGACGGGCGCAGCAACGGCCTGACCGCGCCCAACGGCCTGGCCCAGCAGGCGGTGATCCGCGCCGCGCTCGACGATGCGAAGCTGAAGCCAGAGGCGATCGACTATATCGAGGCGCACGGCACCGGCACGCCGCTGGGCGACCCGATCGAGTTCGGCGCGCTCGACGCCGTGTTCGGCAGGCGCACGGCGGGCAGCGACCTGAAGCTCGGATCGGTCAAGACCAATATCGGCCATACCGAGGCCGCGGCGGGGATCGCCGGGGTGATCAAGGTGATCCTGGCGATGCGGCACGAGACGCTGCCGCCGAGCCTGCATTTCACCACCCCGAACCATCATATCGACTGGGCCGCTTCCTCGATCTCGGTAGTCGATGCGCCCTCGCCATGGGCAGCGCGGGCGGCGGGCGTGAGCTCGTTCGGGCTGAGCGGCACCAACGCACATGTCATCGTGACCGCGCCGCCGCCCGTCGCGGTGACCGCGCCGGTGTCGCGATCGGTCCACGCCCTCCCCCTTTCGGCAGCGACGCCGGCCGCGCTTGCCGCCGCCGCCGGGGAATGGCGCGCCCGCATGGGCGAAGGCGACCTTGCCGATCTGTGCGCGACCGCGGCGCGGCGGACGGTGTTGCGGGAGCGGCTGGTGGCGATCGGCGAGACGGCCGAGGAACTGAGCTCGGCGCTGCAGGTGCCCGAGGCGCGGACCCAGCCGCGCCGGACCGGCGGGCTCGCCTTTCTGTTCACTGGCCAGGGCGCACACTATGCCGGGATGGGCCGCGCGCTTTACGCCAGCGAGCCGGCATTCCGGGCGGCCTTCGACCGGTGCGCGGCGGTGGTCGGCGACGCGCTGGGCAAGCCGCTCGTCGACCTGCTGGAGGATGGCGCGGCGCTGTCCGGAACCGGGGTCGCGCAGCCGGTGACTTTCGCGCTGCAATTCGCGCTGACCGAGCTCTGGGCGAGCTGGGGCGTGCGGCCGGATGCGGTCGCGGGGCACAGCATCGGCGAATTCGCGGCGGCGGTGGCGGCGGGCGTGCTCGGCCCGGAAGACGCGCTGAAGCTGGTGCTGGAGCGTGGGCGGCTGATGCAGGCGCTGCCGGCCGGCGGCGCGATGGCGGCGGTGTTCGCCTCGGCCGATGCGGTTGCGCCGTTCCTCGCGCCGCATGGCGACCGGGTGGTGATCGCCGCGATCAACGGCGCGGAATCGGTGACGCTGGCGGGCGAGGAAGCGGCGCTGGCCGACATCCTGGCCGCCCTCTCGGCGCGGTCGATCGACGCCCTGAAGCTCGACGTCTCGCATGCGTTCCATTCGCCGCTGATGAAGCCGATGCTGCCGGCCTTCCGTACGGCGTGCGCGGCAGCCGCGCCGCGCGCGGCCGGCCTGGCTTTCTATTCGACCGTAAGCGGCGCGCGGTTGCCGGCACAGGAACGGCTCGGCGCCGATTACTGGTCCGGCCAGATCGAGGCGCCGGTGCGGTTCGGCGCGGCGATCGAGGCGATGCGCGCCGACGGCTATGACCGGTTCCTCGAGGTCGGGCCGGGCGATGTGCTCTCGGTGCTTGCCCGACGTGCCGGGGCCGGCCTTGCGGTCAGCTCGCTCAAGCGGGGCGTGGACGACAATCGGCATATCGTGACGGCGGCCGGCGCGCTGTGGTGCGACGGCGTCGACCTGGACTGGCCGGCGATCACCGGCCCGGTCTCGCAGCGCGTCGAGGCACCGCATTACCCGTTCCAGCGCAAGCCGTACTGGCTCGAGGTCGGGCCGCTCAGGCCGGCCCGATGGTCATCAGGACATCAGGAAGAACCGGCGACCGTCATGGCGCCGGCAAAGGGGGACAGAATGGACAGCCGCGAGCAGGTCATCGCTACGCTGGTGGGGATGCTGGCATCGATCACCCGGCTGGATCCGGCCGAGATCAGTCCGGACCAGCATCTGACGGACATGGGGCTGGATTCGCTGATGCTGCTCAAGCTCGGCCAGGCGGTCGAGAAGGGCTACGGCGTCGAATTGCGAATGAGCCAGCTGTTCAAGGAACTGGGCACGCTGAGCGATATCCAGGCCTATCTGGCGAAGCATGCGAAACGCAGCCCTGGCGCGGTTGTGCCGGAGATCCCCGCGCTCCCCCAGGAAACCCCGGCGGTTCCAGCGTTCGTCTCGCTGCCGAACCAGCCAGCGCCGGCCGCGCCTTTGTCCTTCTCCGGCGACACCTCGCTGTTCCAGCAGCAGCTCCAGGCGATGGCCGAGATGTCGGCGCAGAATCTGCGCAGCCTGACCGAGCTCACCCGGCTGCAGCTCGCCGCGACCGGCGGTGCCCAGCCCGCGCCCGCACCGCCCGCCCGGATTCCGCATGTCGAGTTCGCCGCCACCGTGCCGGAGCCGGCCAGGCCGGCGCGTCCTGCGGCGCCCAGGGCAGTCCCGGTCGCGGCGATCCGCGGGATCAATCTCGCCGGCGCCAAGCTCTCGCCGGAACAGCAGGCCTATGTCGAGGATCTGGTCCGCCGCCATGTCGCGCGGACCGGCAGCTCCAAGGCGCTGACCCGCGAGAGCCGCGCGGTGCTCGCCGACTGGAAACACACCTTGTCCTTCTGGGGGCAGATGAAGGAGGCGAAATATCCGATCGTCTCGGCCGCCTCCAGGGGCTCGCGCGTCACCGATATCGACGGCAACGACTATATCGATATCGCCATGGGCATGGGCGTCCATTTCTTCGGCCATCGCCCGGATTTCATCCATGACGCGCTGAAGGCGCAGATGGACGACGGCATCGAATTGGGCACGCAATCGCCCTGGACGGGCAAGACCGCGCAGCTGCTGACCGAGCTTACCGGCACCGAGCGGGTGGCGTTCAGCAACACCGGATCGGAAGTGGTGATGGTCGCGCTGCGCCTCGCCCGCGCCGCGACCGGACGATCCACGGTGGTGCTGTTCAAGAACAGCTATCACGGCATTTTCGACGGCGTGCTCGCGACCGAGGAGGATGGCGAGACCGTGCCGATCGGGATCGGCACGCCGGCGGGCATGATCGAGGACCTGGTCGTCCTGCCCTATGATTCACCGGCCTCGCTCGACTATATCAAGGCGCATGGCGATGCCCTCGCCGCGGTGCTGGTCGAGCCGGTGCAGAGCCGCAACCCCGATCTCCAGCCCCAGGGTTTCCTGAAGGCGCTGTACCGGCTGACGCGGGAATCGGGCACGGCCCTGATCTTCGACGAGATGATCAACGGCTTTCGCGCCGGCCCGGGCGGGGCGCGCGAGTGGTTCGATGTCGATGCCGATATGGCGCTGTACGGCAAGATCGTCGGCGGCGGCATGCCGATCGGGGTGATCGCGGGCAAGGCGCGCTACCTCGATTATATCGACGGCGGCGACTGGGATTATGGCGACCGATCCGGCCCGCAATCCGAGATGATCTATTTCGGCGGCACCTTCTGCCGCAACCCGGCGACGATGGTCACGACTCATGCGGCGCTGGCGCATATGAAGGCCGAGGGGCCGGCGCTGCAGGACATCACGACCGCGCGGACCACGGCATTCTGCGACCGGCTCAATCGCTGGTTCGAGCGCGAGCGGGTGCCGCTGCGCGCGAAGCATTTCTCCTCGCAGTGGCGGATCGTGCCGATCGGCGCGCAGGACCGCGAGCCGATCGAGCTGGAGCTGCTCTACCTCTCGATGATGGTGCGCGGCGTCTATACCTGGGAACGGCGCATCTCCTTCTTCTCGACCGAGCACAGCCCGGCCGACATCGCCGCGGTGTTCGACGCGATCACCGGATCGATCGAGGAAATCCGCGCCAACGGCTTCGACTGGTCGATCGAGGACTATCCCCATCCGCAATTCACTGCGCTCAGCTCGCCCGAGCGGCGGATGTTCGTGCTGGCCCAGCGCGAGGGCGGCGACGCGCCCTATCACCTGCCCCAGGCCTTTTTCATCGACGGGCCGCTCGACGTGGAGCGGATGGAAGAAGCGTTCCGCACTATCGTCATGCGACATGAGGGGCTGCGCACCGCCTTTGTGACGATCGACGGCGAGCCGCTGGCCAGCTGCATCGCCGAGCCGCGTTTCGCGATTGAACGCGCGGCGATCGCGGAGGATGAGGCCGACGCGTTCATCGAGCAGTTCGTGCGGCCGTTCGATCTGGCGGTCGCCCCGCTGATGCGGGTCGCGGTGGCAACGATCACGCCCGAGCGGCATCTGCTCGTCGCCGACGCGCATCATATCGCGGTCGATGGCCTGTCGTTCGACATCGTCGCGGGCGAGCTGATGGCGCTCTACGCGGGCGAGAGCCTGCCGGCGGTGGACTATGACCTGCGCGAGGCGCGGCGCGCGGTGGATGCCGGCGCATCGGGCGAGCGCGGCGCGGAGAATGAGGCGTTCTGGAAGGCCGAGCTGGCCGACCTGCCCAGCCTCGACTTGCCGACCGACCGGCCGCGCCCGATCGAACGCGATTTCCGGGGCGATGCCGTGTTCGCGCAGGTACCGGCCGAGCTGACCACGCGGCTGAAGGCACTGGGGCGGCAGACCGGCACGTCGCTCTACATGGTGCTGCTTGCGGCCTGGAGCGGCTTCCTTCACCGGCTGACCGACCAGCAGGATGTGGTGATCGGCGGCGCGACCTCGGGCCGGGAAGACAGCGCGGTCGCACAGGCGGTCGGCATGTTCGTCAACACCGTCGCCTTCCGCACCCGGCCCGATGCCGCCTTGCCCTTCGCGCAGCATCTCGCCGCCGTCGCGCGCACCGCCCTGGCCGCGTACGATCATGGCGACTATCCGTTCGAGGCCGCCGCCGCGCTGGCCGCCCCGCCGTCACCGGGCCGCAACGCCATATTCGACACGATGCTGTCCTATGAGAATGCGACGGCCCGGGCGTTCCAGATCGAGCAGCTCAGCTTCACCGGGCATGACGTGCCGCTCGCCGCGGCGATGTTCGATCTCGCGCTCGAGGTGACCGAGCTGGAAGGCGCGATGACCTTGCGCTTCGGCTTCGCCACCGCCTTGTTCGACCGCGCCACGATCGAGCATTGGTCGGCCGCCTTTGTGAAGATGCTGGAGCAGATCCCGGGCGATCCCGACCGCCCGCTCGGCCGGATCGATATGCTGAGCGATAGCGAGCGCGCGGTGATCGCCGCAGTCAACGACACGGCCGCGGCTTATTCGCAGGAAGCGACCCTGGTCAGCCTGTTCGACGCCAGCGTCACGGCGCATGCCGACCGGCCGGCGGTCCGGTCCGGCGAGACGGTGCTCAGCTATGCCGAGCTCGACCGGGCCTCGGATGCGCTCGCCGCCGCGCTGGTCGAGCGGGCGCCGGCCGGTGCGTGCGTCGGCGTATTGCTGCCGCGATCCGAACGGATCGTGGTCGCCGAACTGGCGATTCTGAAGGCCGGGTGCGTGTTCGTGCCGCTCGACACCGGACATCCCGAAGCCCTGCTCGACCATATCCTTTCCGACAGCGCCTGCGCGGTGGTGCTGACCGAAGCGGCCACCAAAGACCTGCTGCCCGCCGCGCACCGCGACCGCGCGCTCGATATCGGCGCCACCGGCACAACGCGGCCCGATCGCGTGCGGGCGCCGGGCGACGTCGCCTATATCATCTACACTTCAGGCTCGACCGGGCGGCCCAAGGGATGCCAGGTCACCCACCGCAACGCGGTGCGGCTGCTGGTAAACGACCGCAACCCGTTCGCCTTCGGGCCGGAAGACGTGCTGATCTGCGCGCACAGCTTCGCCTTCGACTTCTCGATCTGGGAAGTCTGGTGCGCGCTGGCGCATGGCGGCAGCGTCGTGATCGCGGGCGCCGACGACGCCCGCGATCCCGCCGCTCTGCTCGGGCTGGTGCGGCGCCACCGCGTCACCATCCTCAACCAGACGCCAGCGGCATTTTACGGGCTGATCGAGGCGGAGGCAGCACAGCCGGCGCATGATCTCGCCGATCATCTCCACACCGTGATCTTCGGCGGCGACCGGCTGGAGCCGGCCTATCTCCGGCCCTGGGCGGCGCTCTATCCGCTGGACGGCATCGCGCTGGTCAACATGTACGGCATCACCGAGACGACGGTGCATGTGACCTGGCACCGGCTCGGCGATGCCGACCTGGCGAGCGGCCGCAGCTCGATCGGCCGGCCGATTCCCGAGACGACGGTCGACGTGCTGAGCCCGGCCGGCCTGCCCCAGCCCATCGGCGTACCGGGCGAGCTGTGGGTCGGCGGCAGCGGCGTGTGTGCGGGCTATCTCAACCGGCCCGAGCTGACCGCCGAGCGGTTCGCCACGATCGATGGTCGGCGGCTCTACCGCACCGGCGATATCGGGCGGCTCCGGGCCGATGGCGCGCTCGACTATCTCGGCCGCAACGATCATCAGGTGCAGATTCGCGGGCACCGCATCGAGCTGGCCGGCGTGCAATATTGGCTGCTCGAGCATCCGCAGGTCGAAAAGGCCGTGGTGCTGGAGCGCGATGACGCGGATGAGGGCAAGCAGCTCATCGCTTATGTCGTCGGCGATGCCGGGCTGACCGCCGAGGCGTTGCGAGCGCATCTCGCGCGCACCCTGCCCGATTATGCGATCCCGGCGCGCTTCGTGTCGCTGCCCGAACTGCCCAAGACCGCCAATGGCAAGCTCGACCGCGCCGCCTTGCCCGCCGACGCCGCGCGCATGCCGGTAAGCGCCAGCGCCGCCGCGCCGCGCACCGATACCGAAAAGGCGATCGCCGCGGTCTGGGCGGAGGTGCTGGCGCTGCCGCAGGTCGGCGCGGACCAGAATTATTTCGCGTTGGGCGGCGATTCGATCAAGGCGCTGCAGATCGTCGGCCGGCTGCACCGGGCGGGCATCGAGATCAGCCTGTCGCAACTGCTGGGCGCGAAGACGGTTACCGCATTGGCCGCGCTGGTCGGCAGCGACGCCGGCGCCGCGGCCGCCGCGCCGCTCGGCGACGCGGCGCCGCTGACGCCGATCCAGAACTGGTTCCTGGAGACGCATGGCGATGCGCCGGGGCATTTCAACAACGCCGCATTGCTCGCCGCCGAGCATGTCGACGCCGGGGCGCTGGAGCGCGCGGTTGCCACCGTGGTGGCGCATCACGACGCGTTGCGGCTGGCGGTCGATCCGGTGCTGGCGGTGCAGCGCGTGATGCCCGCGGCCATGGTGCCGATCGAGATCGTCGAGGTGCCAGGCACCGCCGCGCTGACCGCGCACGCGGCCGCTGCACAAGCCGGCTTCGACATCGCCCGACCGCCGCTGCTGCGCGTGATCCTGTACCGCCTGCCCGAGGGCGAGCGCGTGCTGATCCTGTGCCATCACCTCGTGATCGATGGCGTGTCGTGGCGCATCCTGATCGAGGACCTGCTGGCCGCCTATGCCGCCGAACTGGCGGGCGAGACAGTCGCGCTCCCCGCGTCAGGGCCCTGGCTCGCCTGGCCGGCTGCACTGGAGCAGGCGGCGCGGAGCCCCGAACTGCTCGCCGAGACTCCCTATTGGCAGGCTGTCGAGGCAGCCGAGGTCGCGCCAGTGCCGTGCGACTATGATGCGCCGGTCAACGCCGTCGCCGATCACCGCACCGTCTCGTTCGAGCTGGATGAGGCCGCGACGCGACGCCTGTTCGATGCCGTCGCCGACGAGGGCGGAATCGCGCCGCAACTGATCGGGGCGCTCGGGCTTGGCTGCCGCGAATGCTGGGGACTCGATCGGCTTCGCGTGCGGCTGGAGGGCCATGGCCGCGAGGAGATCGCGCCGGGCCTCGATCTCAGCCGCACGATCGGCTGGTTCACCTCGATCTTCCCGGCGCTGTTCGAGATCGGCGATGCGGACGGTCTGAGCGACGCGGCTGGGCGCGTCGCCGCAACGTTGCGCGCGATCCCGCGCAAGGGCGTGGGTTACGGCGTGCTGCGCTATCTGGCGCCGGGCGCTTTCAAGGCGGGCCCGGCGCCCGAGATCGGCTTCAACTATCTCGGCCAGTTCGATGCCGAACTCGGTGGCGGTTTCCGCCTCGCGGACGAGCCAACCGGGCCGCTCCTGGGCGGATCGCTGCACCGGCCCGAATTGATCGACGTGGAATCGGCGATCGTCGGTGGCGGACTGTCAGTGCAAATCGGCTATGGCGAGCGCCAGCATGCACGCGCGACGATCGAGCGGCTGGCCGAGGCGATGCGCGAGGCGCTGACCGGATCGACCGGCGACACGCCGTCCAGCGAATTGCTCGACCGGATCGGCACCGACGCGGACAATATCGAGGCGGTGCTCGCGCTCTCGCCGTTGCAGGAGGGCATGGTGTTCCACGCCATGGCCGGCGACCGGCAATCCTATCTGCAGCAATTCACCTATCGCGTGACCGGCACGCTCGACCTGGAGCGCTTCGCCGCGGCGTGGCAGCTTCTGGCCGCGCGGCATCAGGCGCTGCGCACCGCGATCGTCGCCTTGCCGGGCGAGGCGCCGCACCAGATCGTGCTCAGGCACCGGCCGGTGCCGATCGCGGTCGAGGATATCTCCGGTCTCGCCAGGACGAAAAAGACCCGCGCGATCGACGCGCTCGCCGCGGCGGAGCGCGAACGCGGCTTCGATCTCGCGCGCGATCCGCTGATGCGGATCACGCTGGCCAGGCTGGGCGCGCACGACACCGATGTGATCTGGACGAGCCATCACGTCATCCTGGACGGCTGGTCGATCGGCATCGCCCAGGAAGAGCTGATAGCGCTTTACCAGGCGCTGGCCGAGGACCGTGCCCCGGCGTTGCCGCCTGCGCCGCCCTTTGCGCGCCATATCGACTGGCTGGCGACGCAGGACCAGGCGACCGGCCGCCGTTTCTGGGCGAACCGGCTGGCCGATGCCCCCGCGCCCGCCTCGATCCCCGGCCTGCGTGCCGCGCCGGATGGCCTGCATTATGCGATGACCGAGCATGTCTTCGCGCTCGATCGCGAGACGACCGCCGGCCTCACCGGCCTTGCCGCGCGGCTGGAGGTGACGCTCAACACGGTGGTGCAGGCGCTGTGGGCGGCGCTGCTGGCCGGCTATAATGGCAGCGACGATGTGGTGTTCGGCGCGATCGCGTCGGGCCGTCCCTCGGGCCTCGCCGATGTCGAGCGCATGGTCGGGCTGTTCCTCCAGCCGCTGCCGGTGCGGGCGCGGATCGCAGCCGGCGACAGCTTCGCCACGCTCGCCCGGCGGCTGCAACAGGACGCGAACGAGGCCGAGCCCTTCCACTATCTCTCGCTTGCCGAGATGCAGCGGCTCGACGGCAAACGCCGTACTCTGTTCGATCATGTGCTGGTGTTCGAGAATTACCCCTTCGCCGAAGCGCCGGTCGGGGGGCTGACGGTCGGCACCGTCCGCTCGGTCGAGCAGATGCATTTCGACTACAGCCTGGTCGTCCAGCCGGGCGAGCAACTCGAGGTGAAGTTCACCTTCAACGCCAATGCCGTCCATGCCGCCGAGTTCGACCGGATCGAGGCACAGTGGCGCGCGCTGACCGCCGCGCTGCTCGACGATGCCGACCGGCCGCTGGCGGATATCGATCTCGGCATCCGCACCGAGCATCAGACCGCCGAGGCCATAAGCGGCACGGTGCTCGACCTGTTCGAGGCGCGCGCGGCGGCACAGCCCGAGGCGATCGCGATCGAGCAGGCCGGCGAGGCGATCTCCTATCACGCGCTCAACGCACGCGCCGAGGCGCTGGCGCGCGCGCTGGGCGCGATGGGCGTCGGGCGCGGCGACCGGGTCATATCGTTCCAGCCGAACGGCGTGGATCATGTCGCGACCATGATCGCGGTATGGAAGGCGGCGGCGATCTTCGTGCCGCTCGACACCGAGGCGCCGGCGCGGCGGCTGAAGCTGCTGGCGGGACGGATCGATCCGGTCGCGCTGGTGACCAGTCAGGCGCTACGCGACCGGCTGGTCGGCGCGGTCGATGCCCCGCCCGAGCGGCTGGTGGTGTGGGAAGCCGACGGCGTGTTCGAGGGTCTGGCCGACGGTCCTGACCGCACCGAGCGGCCGGGCGCGGACGATCCTGCCTATGTCATGTTCACCTCGGGCTCGACCGGCGAGCCCAAGCCGATCCTGTCGAGCCATGGCGGCCTGCGCCATTTCATCGACTGGGAATCAGCCGAGCTGGGCGTCGGCGCGGGCGTGCGGGTGAGCAATCTCGCACTGCCGACCTTCGACGTCTCGCTGCGCGACATCTTCCTGCCGCTGGCGGTGGGCGGGACGATCTGCATCGTGCCGCCCGAGGCGCGGCGCGACGGCGGGCTGCTGGCGGCGTGGCTGGCGGAGAGCGCGATCGAGGTGGCGCATGTCGTCCCCAGCATCTTCCGCCTCGCGCTGAAGGCGATGGAGGAGAGACCGGTCGCGCTGCCGCGCCTGCGGCATCTGCTGTTCGCCGGCGAGATATTATGGGGCGCCGATGTCGAACGGGCGCGGGCGCTGCTCGGCGCGGACGTGCAACTGCGCAATCTCTACGGTCCATCCGAGACGACGCTCGCCAAATGCTGCTTCGCCATTACCGGCCCGGTCGACGCGGCGCGGGCAGTGCCGGTCGGCGCGCCGCTGCCGGGCACGCAATTGCTGATCGTGAAGGACGGCAAGCTCGCCGCGCCCGGGGCGATCGGCGAGATCCATATCGCGCCGCCCTTCGTCCCGCTCGGCTATCTCGACGACCCGAAATTGACTGCCGATTATTTCATTCCATGCCCCGCCGAATGGGGCAGCGAAGGCCTGTTCTACCGCACCGGCGATCTCGGCCGTGCTTTGGCCGACGGTTCGATCGAGGTGTGTGGGCGGCTCGACGGGCAGGTCAAGGTCAATGGCGTGCGCGTCGAGCTGGCCGAGATCGAGCAGGCCGCGATGGCAAGCGACGAGGTCGATGCCGCCGTCGCCATCGCGCACAAGCGCGAGGACGGCGAGGTCGCGCTTGCCTGCTATTATACGACGAAGCATCCGCTCGATCCGGCGGCGCTGCGCGACAGGCTTGCGCTCGACCTGCCCCAGGCGGTGATGCCGCATTTCCTGGTGCCGCTCGACGCGATGCCGCTCAGCCTCAACGGCAAGATCGACCGGCGCGCGCTGCCCAGGCCCGAGGAGCTGGTCACCGGGCGCATCGCCTATGTCGCGCCCGAAGGCGCGGTGGAGGAACGGATCGCTGCGATCTGGATGGAGGTGCTCGGCCTCAAGCGCGTCGGCGTGTGCACCTCCTTCTTCGACGTGGGCGGGGATTCGCTCCGAGCGATCCGCGTACTGACCCGCGCCAACGCGGAATATGGCGGCGCGCTGACCATCGGCGGCTTCTTCGCCGCGCCGACCGTCCGGGCGATGGCCGCGGCGCTTCGGCCGCAGGATAGGCAGCCCGGCACTATCGTCGCATTGGCCGGGGCTCCCGATTATCCCGTGTCGCACGCGCAACAGCGGCTCTGGGTGCTGGCGCAGATGGGCGGAAACCCGGCCGCCTATACGCTGTCCGCCGCTTACCGGCTCGATGGTCCGCTCGACGCCGATGCCCTCGCCGCCGCGATCGAGGCGCTGCCGGTACGGCACGAGGCGTTGCGCACGGTGTTCGTCGCGACCGGCGACGGGCTGCGCCAGCGGGTGCTGCCGCAGGCCGATTTCCACGTGACATGCGTCGACCTCAGCGGCGATTCCGATCCCGATGCCGCAGCGGCCGCGCTGGCCGAAACCCGGGCAAGCGAGGGGTTCGATCTCGCCACGGGGCCGTTGCTCTCGGCGAGCCTGTTGAAGCTCGGCGCCGACCGGCACGTGCTGCTGTTTGGCGTACATCATATCGTCAGCGATGCCGTCTCGGTCACGGTGATGATCGAGGAGATCGTCCGGACGGCCCGGGGCGAGCAGCTGCCGCCGCTGCGCATCCACTACAAGGATTATGCCGCGACCGAGGCCGCCTGGCTGAAGACGCCGGAAGCCGGGACGACACGGGCCTGGTGGCACGATCAGCTCGCGGACCTGCCCGAGCGGCTCGATCTGCCGTTCGACCGCCTTCCCGCCGGCCTGCCCAGCCATGAAGGCGACCGGGTCAGCGTCGACCTCGACGCAACGGCCATGGCCGGACTGCGGCAGCTGTCCATGGCTGCGGGCGGCACGCTGTTCGCCGGGCTGGTCGGGCTCGCCGCCGCCCTGCTGCAGCGGCATAGCGGATGCGACGATCTCGTGCTCGGCATGCCGGTATCGTGCCGCGACGATCCCGAGCTGGAGGAGCAGGTCGGTTTCTATGTGAACCTGCTGCCGCTGCGCATCGGGCTCACCGATACCGACAGCCTCGGCTCGCTGGTAAAGCGCGTCGGGCGCACGATGATGGCGGCGATCGATCACCGCGGCTATCCGTTCGACCGTCTCGTCGACGAGCTGGCGCCGGGCCGCGACGACAGCCGGCCGCCCTTGTTCGACGTCGCCATGGTGTTCCAGGATTCGAGCCAGCGGAGCTTCGTCTTCGATGGCGTCGAGATCACGCCCTTGGGCGGCGAGCCCCGCGTCGCCAAATATCCACTGACCTTCGAATTCGTCGAAACCGCGTCGGGCGTCACGCTCAACCTGGAATATGCCACCGACCTGTTCGACCGCGCGCGGATCGAGCGCATGGCCGATCATTTCCAGCGCCTGCTCGGCGCGGCGCTGGCCGAGCCGGGGCGGCCGATATCGGGGCTCGACATGCTCGGCGTGGCCGAACGCGCGCTGCTGCTCGCGCCGGGGCCGAAGATCGACCTGCCCGAGGCGGCGACGGTACCGGCAATGTTCGCCGGCTGGGTCGAGGCCGCGCCCGACGCGCCGGCGGTGTCCTGCGCGGGCGCGACGCTGACCTATGCCGAGCTGGATGCCCGGGCCAAAACGCTGGCCCGCGCGCTGGCCGGACGCGGCATCGGGCATGACGATGTGGTCGCGGTGCTGCTCGACCGGTCGGAGCAGCTGGTCGTCGCCTTCATGGGCATCTTGATGGCAGGGGCAATCTACCTGCCGCTCGACCCGACCTATCCCGCCGAGCGGCTGGAGATGATGCTGGCGGATTCGTCGGCGCGGCTGCTCCTGACTGAAAAGGCGCATGCCGGGGCATTAGAAGAGGCGGGCGTGCCCGTACTGGACATCGCGGCACTGGAGAATGGGCCGAGCGCCGAGCCGGTGCCGCCCGGCGCCGACGACCTGGCGTACCTGATCTATACCTCGGGTTCGACCGGCCGGCCCAAGGGCGTGCTGCTCGAGCATCGCGGCGCGGTGAACCTCGCGCTGGCGCAGCGCCGGGGGCTCGGCATCGCGCCGCGCCATCATGTGCTGCAGTTCGCACCCTCCTCCTTCGACGCCTCGGTGTGGGAGATGGTGATGGCACTGCTCAACGGCGCCTGCCTCGTCGTCGCCGGGCCGGATCAGGTGCGCGATCCGCTCAACTTCGCCGCCTATCTCGCGGCGGAAAAAGTCACGGTCGCGACCCTGCCGCCGACCTATCTCGCCGAGCTGGACGATGCCGCGCTGGCGCCGCTGGAGCTGCTGATCACCGCCGGCGAGAAACCCGATAGCGATCGCGCAGTGCGGCTTGCCGCGACGCTGACCGCCGTCAACGCCTACGGCCCGACCGAGACGACGGTGTGCGCGAGCTGGCACCATGTCGATCCCGCGACCGATGCCGATCGGGCGATCCCGATCGGGCGGGCGATCGGCAACATGGCGATGATCGTGCTAGATCGCTTCGGCAATCCGGCGCCGATCGGCGTGCCGGGCGAGATCCATATCGGCGGCGTCGGCCTCGCGCGCGGCTATCTCGGCCGGCCCGAGCTGACCGAGGCGGCCTTCGTCGCGCATCCCTTCATGCCGGGCGCGCGGCTGTATCGCACGGGCGACCGGGGCACGGTAAGCGAGGATGGCGCGGTGCGCTTTGCCGGCCGGAGCGACCGCCAGGTGAAGCTGCGCGGCTACCGGATCGAGCTGCCCGAGATCGAGCGCGCCATCGCCCGGCTGCCCGGCGTGGCCGAGGTCGCGGTGGCGGTGCGGCAGGGTCCGACCGGGAGCGAGCTGGTCGCCTTCGTGGTGCCCGACGGGCGGCTGACCGTGGACGCCCTGATGGAGGATCTGGCGCGGACATTGCCCGGGCATATGCTGCCGGGGCGCTGGACGATGCTCAAGGCGCTGCCGATGACGCCCAATGGCAAGGTCGACTACAAGGCGCTGCCCGAACCGGACGACGGCGCGGCGGAAACGCCTTCGCTGGACGACGAGCGCGAAGAGCTGGTCGCCAATGCCTGGCGTAAAGTGCTCGGCCGCGGCGGGTTCGGGCGGCACGATCGCTTCTTTACCGTCGGTGGCGATTCGATCCGGGCGATCCAGGTGGTCGGGCTGCTCCGCACCGCGGGCCATGCCATCGAGATGCGCGCTTTCCTCGCGGCGCCGACCGTCGCCGGCATCGCCGCGCTGCTGAGCGCGCCGGCCGAACCCGCACCCGCGCCAGTGAGCGGGCGAGTCGATCTCGCCGAGGTCGAGGGCCTGTTCGGCGGTGAGTGATGCGCCCGCCCCTTTGGCGCGCGACGCCGTCGATCGGGTCTACCGATTGAGCCCGCTCCAGGCCGGCATGCTGTTCCACGATTTGATGACGCCGGGGGAGTCGCCATATTATCGGCAGGTCTCTTTCATTCTGCAAGGGACGGTCGACCCGATCCATTGCGAGGCGGCGTGGAACGCGTTGCTCGCGCGGCATCCGATGCTGCGATCACTGTTCGATTACGAGCGGACAACGCAGCCGCTGCAGATCATCCTCAAGACGCAGGCCGTGGAGTTCCACTGCGAAGATGCCGTGGGCGACGCGGTGGAGCGCTGGCGCCGCGCGGATGCCGCGCGCGGCTTCGATCTGCGGCGCGACCAGCTGATGCGGGTCGCGCTGTTCCGCCACGCGCCCGACCGGTTCGAGATGGTCTGGACTCATCCGCATATCCTGATCGACGGCTGGTCGGGCGCGATCCTGGCGGAGGAATTCACCGAGCTTTACGCGGCCGCGCTGCGGGGCGCCGCGCCGAAGCTGGCGCCACCGGTCGATCCGGACGATTATATGGCGGCAATGGCAGCGCGCGATCACGACGCGGCCGACCGCCACTGGACGGCATTGCTCCAGGGCTATGACGAGCTCGCGACCCTGCCCAGGCTGGCGCGCGACACCGCGCCCTCCCGGCATGTCGATCATCGCTTCCCGATCGATGCGGCGCAGACCGCGGCGCTCCGCGCGCTGGCCGCCGCGAACGGGACGACCCTGGGCGTGCTGCTCCAGGCGCTCTGGGGGTTGCTGCTGTCGCGCTGGACCGGGCGGCAGGATGTCGTGTTCGGCATCGTCACCTCGGGCCGCAGCCTCGCGACGCCCGGGATCGAGCGGCTGGTCGGCATGTTCATCAACAGCGTACCGGTGCGCGTACGCTGGGACGGCGGCGAGACGATCGGCAGCCTGCTCGCGCGCTTGCAGCATCAGGCCGACGAGAACAGCGCGCACGACCAGACCGGGCTGGCGGCGATCCAGGCAGCCTCGGCCTTGCCCTCGGGCCTGCTCGACCATCTGCTCGTGCTCGAGAATTTCCCGGAAGGCGCTGGCACCACCGAGACCGGTTTCGCGGTGACGAGCACCGCCGCCGAGGAGCGCGCCAATTATGATTTCGGCATCATCGTCCATGCCGGGGACGCGCTCGACATCAACTTTCAATATGATAGCCGCCGGATCGCGGCCGACCTGATCGCGCGGCTCGAAGATCATTGGCACACGCTGATCGGGGCGGTCCTGGCCGATCCCGGGATGCCGCTCGCGGACCTGGATTCCATGCCGCAGGCCGAACGCCGGATGCTCGCCGACGCTGCGCTCGGTCCGGTGGTGGCGCGGGACGAAGGCGCGACGCTCGCCGATCTCTGGCACGCCCAGGCGGACCTGACGCCCGGGGCGCTGGCGGTCATGGCAGGCGACACTCGACTGAATTATCGTGACCTCGACGCGGCGGCCGAGGGTGTCGCTCAGCGGCTGCGGGCCGACGGGATCGGCCCGGACGTGGTGGTGGGCGTCCTGTGCGAGCGCGGCGCGGCGCGGATCGTGGCGCTGCTCGGCATCCTCAAGGCAGGTGCTGCCTATCTGCCGATCAGCCCGGCGCTGCCCGACCCCCGCATCGCGATGATGCTCGAGGATTCGGGGTGCGTGCAGGTCTTGGCCGATGGCGACGGGCTGGCGCGGCTCGATGCGCTCGCGCCGGGGCTGGCAAAGGAAATTGCGGGCCCTCCCGCCGCCGGGCGAGGTCCCTGCCCCGCCACCGCCGGCGACACCGCGTACATCATCTACACCTCGGGCTCGACCGGTTGGCCCAAGGGCGTCGCGGTCGGGCATGGCGGTTTCGTCAACATGATCCAGGCGCAGATCCGCGACTGGGACGTGCGGCCGGACGACCGGGTGGTGCAGTTCGCCTCCTGCTCGTTCGACGCGTCGCTCTCCGAGATCTTCATGGCGCTGCTGTGCGGCGCCGGGCTGGTCATCGCCGCCGAGGAAGCGATCCGCGACGGTGCCGCGCTGCTCGCGCTGTTCGAGGCCGAGGGCGTCACCGTCGCCACCCTGCCGCCTTCCTATCTGCGCGCGCTGGACGGGGCCGAGCTTGCCGGGCTGCGCGTGCTGATCACCGCCGGCGAGCCGCCCGACCTCCATGATTCCCGCCATTATGCAGCGCGGCTCTCGGCCTTCAACGCCTATGGCCCGACCGAGGCCTCGGTCTGCGCGAGCTGGCACCGGATCGACCCCGAGCATCCCTATCCCGACGGCATCCCCATCGGGCGGCCGATCGCCAATAGCGGCATGAGCGTGCGCGACCGGCTCGGGCGCCTGATGCCGCCGGGCACGGTCGGCGAGATCTGGCTATCGGGCCAGGGGCTCGCGCGCGGCTATGTCGGACAGCCGGCGCTGACCGCGGAGCGCTTTCCCGAAATCCATGGCGAGCGTTTCTATCGCACCGGCGATGCCGGGATCATCCAGGGCGATGGCGCGATGATCTATCTCGGCCGGCTCGACGGGCAGATCAAGCTCAACGGCCACCGGATCGAGCTGGGCGAGATCGAGCAGCGCCTGCGCGGCCATCCGATCGTGTCGCAGGCGGCAGTGGTCGTCGCGAGCGATCCGCCGCGCCTCCTCGCCTTTGTCGTGCCGCACGGGCCGATCGATCTCGACGCGCTGCGGCAAGGCCTGGTCGAGACGCTGCCGCACTGGATGGTGCCGGCCGAGATCCAGACGCTGGCTGAATTGCCCAGGACGATCGCCGGCAAGGTCGATCGGCGCGCGCTCGCGGGGCTGCGGCGCACGGCCGAAACCGATAGCGAGCCGCTCGACGCCAGAGAAAAGCTGGTCGCCGAGGCCTTCGCCGCGGTGCTGGGCGGCGGGCCGTTCGGGCGGCACAGTTCCTTCGCCGCCTCGGGCGGGGATTCGCTTCGCGCGATCCGGCTGCTCGGGCGGCTGCGGCGCGACGGCTTCCTGATCGAGCTGCAGGATATGCTTGCGGCCGACACCGTGGCGAAGCTGGCGCTGGCGGAATCACGAGCCCTCCCGATCGAGGACACACCGGTGACGGGACCGGTAGCGCTGACACCGATCCAGCGCTGGTTCTTCGCCGTCGACCCGGAGGGCATTGCCCAGCTCAACCACCTCATCCTGCTGCGCGCGTTGCGCTCGCCGCTCGACGGCAAGGCGCTGGTGACGGCGCTCGACGCGATCTGGCGGCATCACGACGCGCTGCGGTTGCGCTTCCGTCAGGACGAAGACGGGTGGGCGGCAGAGTGCGCTCCCGCCGATATCTTCCAGCTCCGCACTATCGACTGCCGCGACGCGGAGAACCCATGGGCCCTGGTCGAGGCCGATGCAGCGGCCCACCAGCCCTCGGGCGCGGCCGATGCGCCGCTGTTCCGGGCAACGCTCTACCGCCTGCTGGACGCGGATCACCTGCTGCTGACCGCGCATCATCTCGTCGTCGATGCGGTGTCGTGGCGGATCATCGTCGAGGACCTCGGCGACGCGCTGCTCCAGGCAACAGCCGGAAAGACCGTCCGCCTGGCGGCCAGGACCAGTTCCTGTCGCGATTGGGCAGCGGCGCTTGCCGGGCCGGACGGGCTGGCGGCCGCGGAGCGCGAGCGGCCTTATTGGGAGGCGGTGACGAAGGCTCCGGTCCCGCGGGCACCCGAATTGGGCCCGCACGGTTATGACGATACCGAGTTGTTCACCATCGACCTCGGCCTGGTCGAACCGGGCACATCGGATCGAACCGTGCTCGCCGGCCTGCTCACCCGGCTCGGCGCGGCGTTGCGGGAACAGGACGGTCGCGTGGCGACACATGTCACGCTTGCGAGCCATGGCCGGGCTCCGCTGACGCGCTGGATCGATGTAAGCCGCACGATCGGCTGGTTCACCGCCGACTATCCCTTCCTGCTCGATTGCACCGCGGATGCGGACGCCATCGCGGCGGCGCTCGCCACGGTGCCGTCCGAAGGGGTCGGCTGGAGCGTGCTGCGCATGCTCTCCCCGACACCGATCGCGTTCGCCGAGCCCGAGCTGAGCCTCAATTATCTGGGCGATATCGACATGCCGCCCGATTCCCATTTCGCCACCAGCGATCGCCTGCCCGGGGTCATCAGCGCCGGATTCCGGCGGACCCGCGCGATCGAGCTGGAGGCGGCCAAAACCGGGGGACGGCTGACCGTCTCCCTCCGCTACGCGCCGCAGTTCCATCAGCCCGCCGCGATGCGCGCGCTGATCGACGCGATTTCGAATGAGCCCACCGCAGGGCCTCTGCGGGATCTCGTGAGCGAGGGGATAATATCATGATCACCCAGAAGAATGTGAGACGGCTGCGCTGGCTTTACGCGCTGCCTTTATTGGCGATGACCGGCGGCCAGTTCGCCGCCGTCGCGCAGGAAGCCACACCGACCCCGGCACCCGGCGGCGCACAGCCGGTTCCACCCGGCTATCCGCCCGCCATCTGCGCGCCGCCGCCGGCCACTACTGCGCCGATCGAGCGCCACGGCACCAACGCGGTGCCCTCTCGCCCCTTCCCCGCCACCTGGCAGCGCACGCTCGACGCGCTGGTCGCGAACGGCAGCATTCCGGGGGCGGTAATCATCGTGAAGTCGCCCGATTGGGGCGTGCGCGTCGGCGTCACCGGCAAGGCCGACCTGGTCTCCGGCGCGCCGATGGCGCCCGATCTGCAGTTCCGCGTCGGCAGCGTCAGCAAGGCGTTCCTCGCTCAGGCGATCCTGCGCCTGGAGCAGGAAGGCAAGATCAAGCTGAGCGATCCGGTGCTGACCTATCTCGCCGGCAACAAGATCGTCGAGGGCATTCCGTTCATCGACAAGATCACCGTCGCCGACCTGCTCCAGATGAAATCGGGTGTGAACAATTATCTCGAGGACCATAATATCGGCTTCTCGCCCCAGATCACGCCCGGCAAGCATTTCTCCGGCAACGATCTCGCAGCGGCGGTGAGCAAGGAAGGTCAGCCAACGGGCAAGCCGCTGGTCGATCCGGCCTTCCCGCCCGGCCTGGTCTACAATAATCCCTATTGGGAATCGGTGCTCCAGAAACAGCCCCCGGCCCCGCCGCTGCCGCCGCCCTATCCGGCGTGGAATTATTCCAACACCAATTACATCCTGCTCGGCCTGATCGCGGAAAAGGTCTCCGGCATGGCCGTGCCCGATCTCATGAAACATTATGTGTTCGACGTCGCCGGGCTGAAGGACACCTATTTCGCGACGGACGACAAGAAGGTGCCGGCGATTCATGGCTACACCAAATGGGGCTCGATTCCCTATCCGGTGCAGGTCTTCGATAAATGGTGCGACGTCTCCAAGATCAACCCGAGCTATGCCTGGACCGCCGGCGCGATCGTCTCCACGCCGTGGGACCTGCTGAAGTTCGAGGATGCGATGTTCCGCACCGACACGCTGCTCAATCCGGGGACCAAGAACAAATGGTTCACCTTCGCCTCGGCCGACATCCATATCGGATGGGAGGTGATGCAATATGGCGTGGGCGGGCTGATGCAGCCCATGCGATCCTATGGCACGGCGCGCGGCCATGGCGGCGCCTTCCCGGGCTACAAGACATTGCTCTATTATTTCTACGACCAGAAAACGTCGTTCGTGCTCGCCTCCAACACCTGGGACGACGGGTGGGAAGTGACCATGCTCGACGAGATCATGCCCCAGGTCAGTTCCGCGGTGACGACGCCGTGGCCGCTGAACGAAGCAAGCGGAGTCGGCGCGGCCAAAAGCGGCGGCGTCCGCGTCACGTGGCAGGCAGGCCGTGTCTATGGCGACAGCTATGACGTCTATTGGGGGGTCAACCCTGCCGCGGTCGACAGCGCCAGCGCCGACAAGCATCCGGGCGTGCAGCGGCTGGGCGGCATCAAGGGCCTCACCGCCGACATCAAGGTGAAGCCCGGCACGACCTATTATTGGCGTGTCGATACGGTGAAGCCCGGCTATCACTGGCCGAAGCAGCCGGAGGAGCCCGAGGGGATAGCGATGCCGCTGATCATCGGGCCGACCTGGCAGTTCAGGACGCGATAGGAACCGAACACAGGTGTGCGGCATTGCCGGTATCTTCAGTGCCGACCGCGAACGGCCGATCGATGGTGCAGCGCGCGCCGCCATGGCGGCGACGCTGCATCACCGCGGCCCCGACGATGTGGGAGACTTCACCGCGCCGGGCGTGGCGTTCGGTTTCACCCGGCTGTCGATCGTCGACCTCGCCACCGGCAACCAGCCGCACAGCAACGAGGCCGAGGACGTCGTTTCGGTCTGCAATGGCGAGATCTATAACCACCGCGAGCTGCGCGCCGAGCTGGAGGCGCGCGGGCACCGTTTCCGCACGCACTGCGATGTCGAGATACTGGTGCATCTCTATGAGGAATATGGCCTCGATCTCGCGACACGGCTCAACGGGCAATTCGCCTTTGCGCTCTACGACCGGCGGCGCCACCGGCTGATCCTCGGCCGCGACCAGACGGGGATCGCGCCGCTGTTTCACACCGAGGTGGACGGGCAATTGCTGTTCGGATCGGAGATCAAGGCGCTGCTCGCCGATCCCCGGGTCGAGCGGCGGGTCAATCTGCGCGGGCTCGACCAGATCCTGACCTTTCCCGGGCTGCGCAGCCCGACCACGATGTTCGAGGGCATCCACGCTTTGCCGCCCGGCCATTTGCTGATCGCCGACGCGGATAGGACGGTCGTCCGGCAATATTGGGACCTGGCCTATCCGGTCGCCGACCCGACGCCGCCGACCGAAAGCGTGGATCATTATGTCGACCGGCTCGACGATCTGCTGCTCGCCTCGGTGCGACGGCGGCTGGAGGCCGATGTGCCGGTCGGCCTCTATGTCAGCGGCGGGCTGGATTCGAGCCTGATCGGGGCGCTCGCCAAACGCGCCCGGCCGGATCACCGTTTCCACAGCTTCTCGATCACCTTCGCCGATGCGGCGATCGACGAGCGCGCCTCGCAGCGCCAGATGGCGGCCGCGCTCGGCACCGAGCATCACGAGATCGAATTCTCCCCCGGCGAGATCGTCCATCGCCTGCGCGAGGTGATCGTCGCCGCGGAGGCCCCCCTCAAGGAATCCTACAATACCTGCTCGCTCGCTTTGTCCGGCCTCGTCCGCGACAGCGGGCACAAGGTCGTGCTGACCGGCGAAGGCGCGGACGAATTGTTCGGCGGCTATGTCGGCTACCGGCTCGATGCCGCCGGCGGGCAATCGCGCGGCGTGGCCGACGGGATCGAGGCGTTGCTCGAAGAGGAGCTGCGCGCGGAACTATGGGGTGACGGCGACTTTTTCTACGAGCGCGACTACGCCTTGTTCCGCGAAGCCAAGGAAGGGCTGTACGCGCCGGGCGTGGCATCCACGCTGCCCGCCTTCGATTGCACGCGCGAACCCGCCGTCGATCCGGCGCGGATGGCCGGGCGGCACAAGCTCCACCAGCGCTCCTATGCCGATTTCAAATGGCGCATGGCCGATCATCTGCTCGCCGATCATGGCGACCGCGTCGCCTATGCCAATTCGGTCGAGGCGCGCTATCCCTTCCTCGATGCCGATCTGATCGAGTTCGTCCGCACGATTCCGCCCGCCTTGCTGGTGCGCGAGGACACCGAGAAATGGCTGCTCCGCCAGGTCGCCGCGCGCTATCTGCCGCCCACATTGGCGAAGCGCGAGAAGTTCGGCTTCGTCGCCCCCGGCGCTGCCTTCCTGCTGCAACAGGGGGTCGAGTGGATCGACGACCTGCTCTCGCCGGCCCTGCTCAGGCGGCAGGGCTATTTCGACGCGGACGTCGTCCAGCGGCTGCGCGAGCAGCAGCGCGAGGGCGCGCGGCCGAACGCGACCTTCGACACCGACGTGTTGATGCTGGTGCTGACCTTCGGCCTATTTCTCGACGCCTTTGGGCTGCCCGACCGGGGCTGATCCGCCCCCTGTATCCCGTGTATCGAGCACGAACGGGGTCGACCCCGATCCGCCGAGCACTACCACCTTGGAATTGGGCGAGGAGGAGAGCTTCTCCAGCGCGTCGATGCTGCGCCATTTGAGCAGCGAGACATGGGCGCGATCCTCGAACGCACGCACGCCTTCGGCCTCGATCTGCCAGCCTTGCCGCTTGAGCTCGGCCTGTTTGAGCAGGAAGGGCCCGGCCAGCGCCTTTTGCTCGTCGGCGAGCTTCTCCTGGATCTGCGCCTGGATGCGCGCCGGCAAAGTGATCTCGGTGATCAGCACCTTGTCCAGCCTGACCCAGTGCCCCTGGACCGAGTTACGCGCCGCCGCCTCGACCTTGCCGGCCAGCTCCGCCTCGCCGAGCACGGTCAGGTCCTCCGGCTTGAACTGGCGCACGACGTGGCGCACCGCGGCGATCACGTCGGGCCAGATCACCGTCTGGCGATATTTCGGCCCGACCGACTGGTGCAGCAATGTCAGCTCGTTCGGGATCGGTGCGAAGCGGACGGTGACCTTCATCGAGACCTGCAGCCCGTCGCTGGTCATCACGCTGACGCTGTCGTGCATGTCCTGCAGCCGCAGATCATAGACCGCCATCTTGTCCCACGGCCAGATCATCCAATAGCCCTCGCCATAGCGGCGATCCATCACGGTGCCGCCATCGAGTCGCGACCACAGCACGCCCGACTGGCCCGATCCGATCGGGATGAAGATGTTGCGCCAGAGCAGCAGCAGCAGGGCAAGCGCGAGCAGCCCGGCGACGGTCAGCCGGAAGCGCCGCGGCGACATGCCGAAGCGCTCCGGCAACGTGATGCCGGGGGTGACCGGCTCGGGCGCGGGGCGATCGAACTGGTGAAGCTTCAGGACGGTTTCGCTCATGGCTTGTCCTCGCGTCGAGTCACGGACTGGATCCGCCCCAGCTCCATCTTCACCACCATATCGGCGAGCCCGAAATAGCGGTCGTCATGGCTGGCGACG
>NZ_JAQGLC010000371.1 GCF_028293085.1 Sphingomonas bacterium | reverse complement strand
GGCGTGCCGACCGTCGGCGGCGAGGTGAATTTCCACAAGGCCTATGACGGCAACATCCTTGTCAATGCGATGACGGTCGGCGTCGCGGAAACCAACAAGATCTTCTATTCGGCCGCCTCGGGCGTCGGCAATTCGATCTTCTATGTCGGCTCCAAGACCGGGCGCGACGGCATTCACGGCGCGACCATGGCCTCGGCCGATTTCTCGGAGGATTCGGAGGAGAAGCGGCCGACGGTGCAGGTCGGCGATCCCTTCACCGAGAAATTGCTGATCGAGGCGTGTCTGGAGCTGATGGCGTCCGACGCGATCGTCGCGATCCAGGACATGGGCGCGGCCGGCCTCACCTCGTCGAGCGTCGAGATGGCGTCCAAGGGCGGCGTGGGCATCCAGCTCGACATGGATGCCGTGCCGTGCCGCGAGACCGGCATGACGCCGTACGAGATGATGCTGAGCGAGAGCCAGGAGCGGATGCTCATGGTGCTGAAGCCCGGGCGCGAGGATTTCGCGGAAAGCATCTTCCGTAAATGGGAGCTGGATTTCGCGGTGATCGGCCATGTCACCGATACCGGCCGGATGGTGCTGACCTGGCAGGGCGAGACGGTGTGCGACATTCCGCTCGGCCCGCTCGCCGACGACGCCCCGGCCTATGACCGGCCCTGGGTGAAGACGCCGCCGCCGGCGCCGCTGACCAATGTGCCCGAGACGACCGATATCGCGGCCGATCTGCTCACGCTGATGGGATCGCCCGACGTGGCCAGCCGGCGCTGGATCTGGGAGCAGTACGACCACATGGTCGGCGCCGACACGGTGCAGCGCCCGGGCGGCGATGCCGCGGTGGTGCGCGTGCACGGGACCAACAAGGGCTTGGCGATCACCACCGATTGCACGCCGCGTTACTGCTTTGCCGATCCCTATGAGGGGGGCAAGCAGGCGATCGCCGAGGCTTACCGCAACCTCTCCGCGGTCGGCGCCAGGCCGCTCGCCACGACCGATTGCATGAATTTCGGCAACCCGCAGCGGCCCGAGATCATGGGGCAGTTCGTCGGCTGCATCGAGGGCATGGCCGAGGCCTGCGCCGCGCTCGATTTCCCGATCGTGAGCGGCAATGTGTCGCTCTACAATGAGACCAAGAATGACGACGGCAGCGGGAGCGCGATCCTGCCGACGCCGGCGATCGGCGGGGTCGGGTTGCTCGACGACTGGAGCAAATCGGCGACGATCGGGTTCAAGGGCACGGGCGACGTGATCGTGCTGATCGGCACGCGGCGCGGGCATCTCGGCCAGTCCTTGTGGCTGCGCGAGGTGCATGGGCGCGAGGAAGGGCCGCCGCCGCCGGTCGATCTCGCCGCCGAGCGCCGCAATGGCGAATTCGTGCGCGCGGGGATCGTCTCGGGTGCGCTGACCGCGGTGCATGACGTGTCGGATGGCGGCGTGGCGGTGACGATCGCGGAGATGGCGCTGGCGAGCGGGATCGGGGCGATGCTGCATGCCCCCCTGCCCTGTGGCGTGGCCTGTTCCTTGTTCGGCGAGGACCAGGGGCTGTATGTCGCGACGGTCGCCGATCATGCGCTGCTCGATACGCTGGCCGGCGCGGGCGCGGCGGGGATCGAGATGGAGCGGATCGGGCGGACCATCGCCGGGCGGCTGATTTTCGAGTTGCACGACGACGATCATGTCGTGACGCTGGCGGCGCTGCGCGCCGCGCATGAGGGGTTCTTTCCGACCTTGATGGGCGACACGATCGTCTAGGGTGCGATCCGTCGTGCCGGGCTTGTTCCGGCATCCACCGTGCCTCAGTATCGCTCGAGAGACTGGATGGGTGGACCCCGGAACAAGTCCGGGGTGACGTTGGAGGTTGGACCATGCCCGCAGGCTATTCCGGCACACCTTTGGCGAAGAAGCTGGGGCTCAAGCCCGGCATGCGCGCCTGGTTTCGCGACATGCCCGACAGCGTGCGGGCCGAGATCGATCCGGATTCGCTCGGGCTGGCCGAACAGACGGCGCCATCGGCGGGGATCGAGGCGGCGCATATCTTCGTCACGCGGCGCGCGGACCTGGAGCGGGAGATAGCGGCGTTGCGCGGTCTGCTCGCGCCGGCCGGTTTCCTGTGGGTCTCGTGGCCGAAAAAGGCAGCGAAAACAGATACCGACATCAGCGAGAATGTCGTGCGCGAGGTCGCGCTGCCGACCGGGCTGGTCGATATCAAGGTGTGCGCGGTCGACGAAAAGTGGTCCGGATTGAAACTGATGATCCGAAAGAGCCTCAGGACAGCATAGACCGCACGAATTGGGCCCGGTAGCTTGCCATCGACAAGGGGGGACCGGGTCGATGGAGTCCAGCTATTCGGGGAAGGCGCTGATCCGCGCGATCGTCATCGCGACGACGATCGCGGGGACGCTCGATATTCTATCCGCCTTCGTCTTCGCGATCATGGCCGGCGGCTCGCCGCTCGGCGTGCTGCGTGGGATCGGCGGGGCGATCGTCGACAGCGAGTCCTATGACCGGTTCGTGCTCGCGGGGATTGGCCTGGCGCTGCATTTCGCGATCATGACCGCGATGGCGACGGTCTATCTGCTCGTCGCGTCATGGATCCGCCTGGTCAACCGGCTCGCGGTGCTGAGCGGCGTGGGTTACGGGCTGGTGCTGTGGGGGGTGATGTACTGGATCGTTCTGCCGCGCCGCTGGCCGACGATGTTCCCGATCGATCCGACCAGGGAGCCCAAGGAGATCGCGATGCAGCTGTTCAGCCATATTGTGCTGGTCGGCATCCCGATCGCTTTGGTCGCGCGGGCGGCGGCGCGCTGGCGCTTCGCCTCCGACACTTATTGATCGGGGGCGCCCGATCGCTCATTAACGGGTCCGGGGGGACGGCATGAGCGACGACCGGGCGACATTCGAGGAACCTGCCGCCGCGCCGGGCCGGATCGCGACGCTCGACATCATTCGCGGCGTGGCGGTGATGGGTATCCTCATCATGAACATCGTCGCCTTCGCCATGCCCCAGGCCGCCTATGTCAACCCGGCGGCCTTTGGCGGGCATAACGGCGCGGACCTGGCGGTGTGGGCGTTCAACTTCGTGGTTGTCGACGGCAAGATGCGCGGCCTGTTCTCCTTCCTGT
>NZ_JAQGLC010000359.1 GCF_028293085.1 Sphingomonas bacterium | reverse complement strand
CGCGGCGGGCATCATGGCAGCGCTGATCGCGCCTGATGGCCGGATCCGTGCCGCCAACCGTGTCTTGCGTTCCCGCGCCATGGGGCATGAGGAGGGCGCGGTGCAGGGCCGCGACTTCGCGCATTTCCTCATCACCGACAGCCACGGCCTGGTCCGGTTCGAGCGCGAGGGGCTGACCGGCAGCCCCTTGCGCGTGCTGCAGATCCCGTTCCTCGACGGCGAGGATGCGCCGATGCTCGTCGCCATGCTCGACGAGGAGGGCGGGGCGAGCGAGCCGGCGATCGGGGCGAGCGCGACCGCGCATGTGCGGAGCCTCGTGTCGCTGATGCCGTTCGGCATGGCGCTGGTCGACCGCGAAGGGCGCTTCCTGCAGATGAACGACGCCTTTGCGCGTGCCGCCGCGGTCGATGCCGCCGCGCCGCCGCTCTATCCGGGCGATCTGCTGGTGCGCGAGGACAAGGGCGTGGTCGCCGATGCGATCCGCCGCTTCGCCAATGGCGCGACTCATTCGACCGATCTCGCGGTGCGGTTGAAGGACCATCCCGACGAACCGGTCGCCTTGTCGATCGCGGGCGCGCGGGGCTTGGGCGATGCGGCGGTGCTGCTTAGCCTCAAGGATAATAGCGAGGAGACGCGCCTGAAGCGCGAGGTGGCGCAGGCGACCAAGATGCAGGCGGTCGGCCAGCTCGCGGGCGGCGTGGCGCATGATTTCAACAATATCCTGACCGCGATCATCGGGCATTGCGACCTGATGCTGATGCGCCATTCGCCCGGCGACAGCGATTATGACGATATCCAGCAGATCCGCGCCAATTCGAACCGCGCTGCGAGCCTGACGCGGCAGCTGCTCGCCTTTTCGCGGCAGCAGACGTTGGTGCCGCAGGTGCTGCAGCTGCCCGACGTGATCTCCGAGGTCTCGCAATTGCTCAAGCGGCTGCTGGGCGAGACGGTGACGCTGACGGTCAAGCATGGCCGCAATCTCGGCCCGGTGCGCGCCGATCCGGGGCAACTCGAACAGGTCGTGGTCAACCTCGCGGTCAATGCGCGCGATGCGATGCTGGCGAAGGATCCGCGCGGCGGGGGCACGCTCTCGATCCAGACCATGGCGGTGACCGCGACCGATGTGCGCCGCATGGGATCCGACATCCTGCCGATCGCCGATTATATCGCGCTCGAAGTCGCCGATACCGGCGGCGGCATTCCGCCCGAGATCTTGCCCAAGATCTTCGAGCCGTTCTTCACCACTAAGGAAGTGGGGAAGGGGACGGGCCTGGGCCTCTCGACCGTCTATGGCATCGTCAAGCAATCGGGCGGCTACATCTTTGCCGATAACCGGGACCAGGGAGCGGTCTTCACCATCTATCTGCCCGTCCACACCGCGCCACAGCTCGCCAAGCCGGCCGCCGTGCCGGCTTTGCTCAAGGAAAAGCCGACCGATCTGTGGGGAACCGGCACGATCCTGCTGGTCGAGGACGAGGATATGGTCCGCGTCGTCGCGGAGCGCGCGCTGACGCGGCAGGGCTATACCGTGCTGACCGCGGAGAATGGCGAGGTCGCGCTCGATGTGCTGGCGAAGAACGACCGGCCCGATCTGCTGATCTCCGACGTGGTCATGCCGGTGATGGATGGGCCGACCATGGTTCGTCAGGTGCGGGCGCGTTATCCCGACCTGCCGATCCTGTTCATGTCGGGCTATGCCGAGGAGCAATTGCGCAAGTCGATCGATCTCGACAATGTCGCGTTTCTGGCCAAACCCTTTTCGGTGCAACAGCTTGCCGAAGCGGCCAGAGCGGTTCTCGGGACAGGGGTTGGGGCAAATCTTGGGGCAAAATAACTTGGCGGTAGGACATTGTGGTGATTAAGGAGCCGCAATGACCGGGGCGCACAGAATATTGATCGTCGAGGACGAGCCGCTGATCGCGATGATGCTCGAGGATTTCCTCGATGTCCTCGGCAAGCAGATGGCCGGCATCGCCGACTCCGTTGCCGATGCACTGGCGCTGATCGAGGCTGGCGGGATCGATGCCGCGATCCTCGACGTGAATCTGCGCGGCGGCGAGAAGAGCTGGCCGATCGCGGCTGCGCTGGCGGCGCGGGGCGTGCCCTTCGTGCTGGCCACCGGCGGATCGACTGACAGCATCGCCGACGGCTATCGCGACCGGCCGACCTTGCCCAAGCCCTTCACGATGGATGCGGTGGCGAAGGCGCTGGACGGGCTTTAGACTCGTTTCAGTCAGACGGCACGGTTCAGCGAGCTGAACGCGACTTCAGGTCGCAGATTGATAAACGGGCCGGCTATTGTGCCATAGCGGAGGTTCGCTGCGTCGACTAAGATCATGCGATGGAACGACAGCCTGACCTTGTCGGCGCAGTTTTTTTCGCGTGCGGCGCAATTTTTATGGCTGCGCTGACGAAATGGCCATCTCTATGGGTGACAATCTCGTTGAATCGTAAGGAGACGCGGCAACACCTTGCAAAATCTGTCGTGAACCTGCGCATTCTCACGACGCTCGGCACCCTGATGGCTCTTTGGGCATCGATCGACAGCCTGCTCGGCAGATCATGAGTTCACGGCCTGATCAATGACGGGTGGCGGTTGCCGGCGGACTGGCCGGATCGTCCACACACACCCTGCCTTGGCGAAGCGGCGGCACTGAAGGATCGTCCAGATCGCGAAGCACGAAGATGCCCGGCCCCTTGGGTCCGCACAGATCGAAATCGCCCATCATGTCGTTCGGGTGGACGGCATTTTCGCGGATCACCAGCTTGACGCTGATCTTGCAGTTCATCTTGTCGGGCTTGTACCACCACAGGAAATTCTTCGGAAAGACGACGCCGCGCGAGCCGAGCAGATTGTCGCTCCACGCGATCCGGCCCTTTTTGTCGCGTTCGCCGGCGTTGAGGCGGAGCTCGACGATCCGCACCATCTTGCTGGCATTGACGATGA
>NZ_JAQGLC010000332.1 GCF_028293085.1 Sphingomonas bacterium | reverse complement strand
ATACCCGGAGCCGCAGTTGAAGCCGGTGCGCAGGATGGCGAGTTCGCGGGTGCGCTCGGCCAGGCTGTTATATTGCGAGAGGATGTAATTGGCCCATTTGAGGAAGCGGTCGAAGGCGCCGGGGTGATGCGCCATCGTCCGGAAGATGTTGTAATCGGCCTTGCGCGCGACGAACGGGGCGAGGACTTCCCTCTGCGCGTCGGTGGCGGCATCGTCGCGCAGCGGTGCGATGCGAGGCTCGTTCAGGCGCATTGGACTCTCCCGTTTTGAATTTCGGGTACGCTAGCCGGGCGGGATCGCGGAGTCTCCTGCTTTCATCGCCTCATAGGCTGCCTGGAGGCGCTGCGCGACGCTCGGGCGCCCGGTCGGCGCGGTGCCGAGATGGGCGGTGCGGAGCTCGTCCATGAAATCCGCCCACATCTCGGGGCCGCCTTCCTCGAGCAATTGCGCGCGGATCGCGAGGTCGGGGGTGACGGGCAGATGGCGGCGGCCCCAGGCGCCGAGCTGGACGATCAGCGGCACGAGCTGGATCGCAGGCTCGGTCAGGCTGTAGATATGCTTCTGCTTGTGGCTGGGATCGTCGGTGATCGCCAGAAAGCCGGCGGCGACCAGCTTCTTGAGGCGATCGGCGAGGATGTTCGAGGCGATGCCTTCCTCCGAATGCGACAGCAATTCGCGGAAATGGCGGCGGTTGCCGAACATCACGTCGCGGATCACGATAAGGCTCCAGCGGTCGCCCAGCGCCTGGATGGTGAGGTTGATCGGGCAGCCCGAACGCGGATCGTCGATCTGGATTGTCATGACTGGTTGCAATATAGGATCAGTTATGCAAAACGGCAACTGGTTTTGATTCAAAAGCGGTTTGGAAGGAGAGCATCATGAGCAGGGTTCGCGTCAACGCTTTCTCGATTTCGGTGGATGGTTTCGGGGCCGGCCCCGACCAGGACCTGGCGAACCCGCTGGGCGTGCGCGGCAAGGAGCTGCACCAATGGGCCTTTGCCACCAAGACCTTCCGCACGATGTTCGGCGAGGAGGGCGGTTCGACAGGGATCGACGAGAGCTATGCCGCCCGATCCATGGAGGGCATGGGCGCCTGGATCATGGGCCGCAACATGTTCGGCCCCATCCGCGGGGAGTGGCCCGATGACGAATGGAAGGGCTGGTGGGGCGATACGCCGCCTTATCACTGCCCGGTGTTCGTCCTGACGCATCATGCGCGCGCGCCGATCGAGATGAAGGGCGGGACGGTGTTTCACTTCGTCACCGGCGGGGCCGAGGAGGCGCTGCGGCTCGCCCGCGAGGCTGCGGGCGACCGCGACATCCGCATCGGCGGCGGCGTCGCGACGATCCGGGAATATCTGACCGCCGGGGCGATCGACGAGGTGCACCTGCCGATCTCGCCGGTGGTGCTGGGCAGGGGCGAGGCGCTGTTTGCCGGGATCGACCTGCCCGCGCTCGGCTATGTGGTGACCGAGCATGCGCTAGGCGAAAACGCGACGCACATCGTGCTGACGAAATAGGCAGGAGAGTGGACATGACGATCAAACTCTACGCGCACCCCTTCTCGTCCTATTGCCAGAAGGCGATCATCGCCTTTTACGAGAATGACGTGCCCTTCGACTTCGTGATGCTCGACGGCAGCGAGCCGGTGGCGAGCGAGTTCGCCGCGCTCTGGCCGATCAAGCGCTTCCCCTTGCTCGTCGAGGGCGAGCGGGTGGTGTCCGAGGCGACCATGATCGTCGAATATCTGGCGGTGCATCATCCCGGGCCGGTCAAGCTGATCCCCGAGGATGCCGATGCCGCGATCGAGGTGCGGATGCTCGACCGCTTCTTCGACAATTATGTGATGAACACGCAGAGCCGGATCGTGTTCGACGCGTTGCGCGAGGAGGGCCGGCGCGACGCGCAGGGCGTGGAGGAGGCCCGGGCGATGCTCGACACCGCCTATGCCTGGCTCGACGGCTGGATGGAGGACCGCGAATGGGCCGCGGGCGGGGCGTTCAGCCTGGCCGACTGCGCGGCGGCGCCGGCATTGCTCTATGCCGACTGGACGCATGCGATCCCGGAGCGGTTCGCCAATGTCTGGGCGTATCGGGCGCGGCTGCTGGCGCGGCCATCCTATGCGCGGGCACTGGATGAGGCGCGGCCCTACCGGCATTATTTCCCGCTGGGGGCGCCTGGGGGGCGGGATTGATATAAGCCTGCTGCTCTTCCCCGGCCTTCGCCGGGGAAGGGGGAAGAAGGAACTAGGCCGAGCGCTTCTGCGGCATCGCCGGCGCGGCGGGGGCCTGCGGGTTGAGCCGTTCCATGTTGAAATGCTGGGCGAACTCGAGGCCCGCTTTGCCATCCGCTGCCCAGCGGATCTTGGCCGGGAACATCTGGTCCTCGAGCAATTCGATCAGGATCTCCAGCCCGATCGCGTCCTCGTCGACATCGATGCCGTCGATCATCGCGCCGGTCGCGGACATGTTGCGGATGCGGATTTCGCCCTCGACGTCGCCCGCCGCGATCCGCGCGTTGCGGATCATCGAATGGCGCGGGGAGCGGCTGACGCGGTAGCCCGAGGCGGTGGCCATGCCGTCCGCGGCGGCGAGCTGCTTGAGCACCTCCGGCGCGCGCGCGGGCTTGCCATAGACATAGCCCTGGATGTGGCTGCAGCCGAGCTCGCGGATCAGCAGGATCTCGTCCTGGACCTCGACGCCCTCGGCGGTCGTCTCCATGCCGAGCGTGTCGGCCAGCGTGACGATCGCCTTGATGATCGCGGCGTTGCGGTTGCCCGAAATGGCGGCGCCGCGCACGAAGCTCTGGTCGATCTTGATCTTGTCGAACGGTGCTTTTTTCAGATAGCCGAGCGAGGAATAGCCGGTGCCGAAATCGTCGAGCGCGAGGCGCACGCCGATGCCCTTGAGCATCTTGAACATATGCTCGGACGAGGCGGTCTCGTCGAGGAACACGCCCTCGGTGATCTCCAGCTCGAGCCGCGCCGGGGCGATGCCCGATTTGGCGAGCGCGCTGGTGACGACGGCCGGCAGCGCCGGATTGGCGAACTGGATCGGCGAGACGTTGACCGCGACGCGGATATCCTTGGGCCAGGTGGCGGCTTCCATGCAGGCGGTGCGCAGCACCCATTCGCCGATCGCCTCGATCAGCCCGCAATCCTCCGCGACGGGGACGAATTCGGCCGGCGAGATCGCGCCGCGAGTCGGGTGATCCCAGCGGATCAGCGCCTCGTATCCGACGATCCGTTCGGTCTTGGTGCTGACCACGGGCTGATAGGCGACGTGGAACTGGTCCTGCACCAGCGCGTGGCGCAGATCGTCCTCGAGCTGCTTGCGGCTCTGCGCGCCGACCAGCAATTCCTCGCGGAAGAAACGGTGGATGCCGCGGCCGTCGGCCTTGGCGGCGTAGAGCGCTAGATCGGCGTTGCGGATCAGCGTTTCCGCATCGCGGCCGTCTTCCGGCGCGATCGCGACGCCGACCGAGCAGCCGATCGTGATCGACGAGCCATCGATGAAATAGGGCTGGGAAAGCGAGGCGATGATCGTGCGGGAAAGCTCGCCGAGCCGTTCGCGATTGGACTCGCTCGGCAGCACGACCTGGAACTCGTCGCCGCCCAGGCGTCCGACCAGGCCATTGTCGCCGTCCGCGCGCTGCAGGCGCTGGCCGACCTG
>NZ_JAQGLC010000292.1 GCF_028293085.1 Sphingomonas bacterium | reverse complement strand
GGCAATTTTGTCCCACTGTCCCTCTCCTGCGCTTCGCTCCGCTCGCTTGCCCTCTCTCCGGAGGGGAGAGGGAATACAAATGACACCATCAGCCCGAGTCCAGGCAGCGATCGAGTTGCTCGACGCGATCATCGCCGCCGCCCGCGATTCAGGTGCGGCGGCCGACACGCTGATCGCCCGCTATTTCGCCGAGCGCCGCTATGCCGGCAGCAAGGATCGCCGCGCGGTGCGCGAGTTGGTCTATGCCGCCGTCCGCCAGCTCGGCGAACGGCCGCGCAGTGGCCGGGCGGCGATGCTCGCCATTGCCGCGACTGATCCCGAGATTGCTGCCCAGTTCGACGGTGTCGGCCATGGCCCGGCGCCGATCGGTGCGAACGAGGCTGCGGCAAAGCCCGGCGTCGCGCCCGAATGGATGCTGTCGCGGCTCGAAAAGTCGGCGCTTGCCGAAAACGAATGGCCCGCACTGATCGAGCGCGCGCCACTCGACATCCGCCTCAACTGGCTGAAGGACGCGCCCGCGCCGATCGACGGTGCCGAGCCCATTCCGGGCCTGCCGGATGCCCTGCGCCTTCCCTCGGGCACCAATGTCGAGGCGCTGCAAGCCTATCAGGATGGCGCGATCGAAGTGCAGGACGCGGGCAGCCAGATCGTCACCCTCGCCGCGAGGGCCGCGCCCGGCATGCGGCTGGTCGATCTCTGCGCCGGTGCCGGGGGCAAGACGCTCGCGCTCGCCGCGTTGATGGGCAATGAAGGCACGCTGCTCGCGACCGACACAGATCGCGCGCGCCTGTCGCGCCTCGATCCGCGTGCGGCACGGGCAGGGGCGACCATCGTCGAAACCAGGCTGCTCAACCCCGGACATGAAACGGAAATGCTCGTTGACTGGGCGCGCAGCGCGGATTGCGTGCTGATCGACGCGCCTTGCTCGGGCACCGGCACCTGGCGTCGCAATCCCGAGGCACGCTGGCGACTGACTCCGGATCGGATCGACCGACTCGTCCAGACCCAGCGTCACGTCCTCGAAATCGGCGCGACCCTGGTGAAGCCGGGCGGCACCCTGGTCTATATCGTCTGCTCGCTGCTCGACGAGGAGGGGGCGGGGCAGGTAAGCCAGTTCCTCGCCGATCATCCGGGCTGGAGCGCCGATTCGCTCGATCTTCCGGCCGGCCGGCCCCATGGCGCCGGCGTGCGTCTCACGCCCGCCCATGACGCCACCGACGGATTTTTTGTCGCAAGACTGACATGCGCATGCTAGCCCATCCCTTGTGCCGAAGCTGGAGTTGATCATGCGTTATTCGTCCGTCGCCGCCGCAGCCGCGTTGACGCTTGTCGCCATTTCGACCTCGCTCCACGGCCAGCGCCCCGACGACCAGATCGATCCACGCTCGATGGCGCTGCTGGCGAAGGGTCAGGCGGCGCAAGCCGCCGGCAATCTCGACGGCGCGACCGATGTGCTCGAGTCCGCGGTCGCGGTCGATCCGCGCAACCGCGCCGCCTTCGTCACGCTCGGCCAGGTCGCCGTGGCGCGCGGGCTGCCGGGCAAGGCGATCCGGCTCTACCGGGAGGCGCTGCTGCTCGAACCCAATGACGTCGCGGCGCTGACGGGGCAGGGCGAGGCGCTCGTCGCCAAGGGTGCCGTACAGCGCGCCAAGGACAATCTCGCCAAGATCCGTACGATCTGCGCCAGGAGCGGCTGCACCGACGCGACCACGCTCGCCGCGGTGATCGCCAAGGGCCCGCCGATCGCGACCGCGTCGGCGGTTGTCCCGGCGCCCAAGATTACGGGCAAGGAATAAGCGGCCTAGCTGAGCGCCCGCGCCAGCTCGACGAACTCGACCACGCTCACCGTCTCGGCGCGTCGCGTCGATTCGATCCCCACGCGCTCCAGGGCCTCCAGCGCCCCCGGCACCGATTTCAGGCTCTGCCGCAGCATCTTGCGCCGCTGGCCGAATGCCGCCGCCGTCAGCCGTTCGAGCACCGCGAACCTGACCCCCGGCGGCGCATCGTCGGGCGTGATGTGGACGACAGCGGACATCACCTTGGGTGCGGGCGTGAAGGCTGATCGGTGCACCGGCATCGCCAGCTTCGCGCTGCTGCGCCACTGCGCCAGCACGGCCAGCCGGCCATAAGGATCGTCGTCGGTCTTCGCGACGATGCGCTCGGCGACTTCCTTCTGGAACATCAAGGTCAGGCTGCGCCACCACGGCGCCCAGTCGGCGGACAGCCAGCGCACCAGCAGCGCCGTGCCGATATTATAGGGCAGGTTGGAGGCGATATGGGGCTTGCCCTCGAACAGGGCGGCGGCATCGATCTCCAGCGCATCGCCCTCGATCACGCGCAATTGGCCCGGATAGAAGTCCGAGAGCTCGGCAAGCGCCGGGATGCAGCGCCGGTCGCGCTCGATCGCCGTCACCTTTGCCCCCGCCGCGAGCAGCGCGCGCGTCAGCCCGCCCGGGCCGGGCCCGATCTCCAGTACCTCGGCATCGGTCAGGTCGCCCGGAATCCGCGCGATCCGCGCCAGCAATTGCGCGTCGAGCAGGAAATTCTGCCCCAGCGCCTTGCTCGCGGCGAGCCCGTGGCGCGCGATCACCTCGCGCAAGGGCGGCAGAATAGGGGTGGAAGTCACGCCTCTGCGGCGGCGCGGCGCTCGGCCGCGCTCGCGGCAAGCCGGATCGCGGCGATCATCGCCCCCGGTTCGGCCTTGTCCTGGCCGGCGATGTTGAAGGCGGTGCCATGATCGGGCGAGGTCCGCACGATCGGCAGGCCGAGCGTGATGTTCACCCCTTCGTCGAAATGCAGGGTCTTCAGCGGCACCAGCGCCTGGTCGTGATAGCAGCAGAGCGCGGCGTCATAGGTCGCGCGCGCACGGCCATGGAACATGGTGTCGGCGGCGAACGGACCGGTCGCATCGATCCCTTCCTCGCGGAGCAGCTCGATCGCGGGGATGATGAAATCGATCTCCTCGCGCCCGATCGCGCCGCCTTCGCCGGCATGCGGGTTGAACCCGGCAAAGGCGAGGCGCGGCACGAGAATGCCGAAATTGCGGATCAGCCCCCGCGCCGTGGCACGCCCCTTCGCGACGATCAGCTCGACCGAGAGCAGGCCGGATACGGTCGCGAGCGGCACATGTGTTGTGATCGGTACGACCCGCAGCGTCGGGCCGGCCAGCATCATCACCGCATTCTCACCCGCAATGCCGCAGCGTTCGGCGACGAATTCGGTCTGGCCCGGATGGGTGAACCCGATCTGGTAGAGCTGTGCCTTGGAAACGGGCCCGGTCACCAGCGCGCGCGCTGTGCCCGATCGGGTGAGTCCCGCCGCCATTTCGAGCGCATGCAGCGCGCAGCGGGCACCGTCGACATCGGGCGTGCCCGGCTCGATCTCGCCGCCGTCCTCGACATTGAGGACCGGAAGCGCGCCGTCGAATACCCGGTTGGCCTCGGCAGGATCGAAGATCCGCGCGACGGGCCCGGCCCACACCGCGCCGATCGCGCGCGCATCGCCCACCGCAAAGAAGGGCGCGAGCTCTTCCCGCTCGCGCGCGGCCCAGGCCTTGGCGATCACTTCGGGGCCGATCCCGGCGGGATCGCCCATGGAGACCGCGAGCGGCGCGATCATCGTGAGGAGCCCCTTTTAGCGATATTCGATCACCGCATCGCGGCGAAGATCGCGCAGCACGCCCTGGGCGCGCAGGTTGACACGCGTCTGCTCGAGGCGGCTCTGGACCTGTTCGGGCTGCGGCGCGCCGCCGGCGGGCGGATCGTCACGGCCGCACAGGACGAGCGCGCGGACGCCTTCGGTGGGTGAGCCGAACCACGGCGTGGCCTCGCCGATCTGCATCTTCAGCACCATATCCTGGAGCTTGGGCGGCAGGGCGCGAACCTGAACCGACGCATTGTCCACCACTTCGGCGTTAAGCTCCGCGGCGACCTTGGCGACGTTGCCGCAACCGCGCATCGCCCGCGTCGCGGTTTCCAGCTCGGACACCTTGGCGGTCGCCGCGGCCTGCGTGATGCCGGCCGGGAACTTCACGGTAAGCTGCTTCAGGGTCAGCTGGGCATCCTTCGGATCGGCCATCAGCACCTGCCGCTTGTCGACGAGATAGAGGATCGAGAAACCGCCCGGAACCTCGATCGGCCCGGCGACCTCGCCCACCTGCATCTTCTGCGCGGCCTCGGCGAGGCTGTCGGGCAGGTAGCTGAGCTGGTTGGTCCCGACCCAGTCGAGATCGCCGCCGGTCGAACGCGTCGACGATTCGGTGAACTGGGCATAATATTCGAAAGGCTTCTCGCCCTTCTCGATGCTCTGGATCATCTGGCGCATATTGTCGAAGACCTGCTGCGCGCGCTCTGGCCCGGCGGCGAGATAAATCTCCTTCAGATGATATTCGTTGGTGCCCTTCGCCGCATTGATGCGATCGATGATGCCCTTCACTTCCTCGTCGCCGACATTGACGAACGGCTCCACCCGGCGGCGCAGGTAGCGCTGCCAGGCCAGGTCGGCCTCGATCTGCCGGCGCAGCGACCGCTCCGACGATCCGACGCTGCGCAGATAGGCGCGCATCTCGACCTCGGATTTGTTGAACTGCTGCGACACGCGCGCATAGCTCTGGTTGATCTCGTCCGCGGTGATCGTGATCTCGTTGGTCTTGGCCTGCTGGATCTGCAGCGTCTCGTCGATCAGGCTGCGCAGCACCTGCAGTCGCAGGCGATCATGCTCCTCCTGGTTGAGCTTCAGCTGGTTCGCGGCGACGATCAGGTTGACGCGCTGATCGACGTCGGTGCCGGTGATCACCGTCTCGTTGACGATCGCGGTCGGCTTGCGCACATTCGGATCGAGCTTGCCGAAGATCGTCAGGTTCTGCGGGATATCGAGCCCGACCGTGGGCACGCTGTCGTCGCTCACCGTCTGCGCCGGCAGGCTGCTCGCCGCCGTGGCGATCGCCATTAGGCCGGCACCGGCGAAAGCGATCCAGCGTCCGCTTTTGGCCGCCCTGTTCATCGAAATCATCACGTTGTTCAAAATCCCATCCCGCGCCAATTGGCACCTTGGCATATCTCTACTGTGCATGAACCTGCGCTTAGCAGCTCAGATTCTTGCCATGCGTCTAGCGGCCCGGATTTTCGAACGCCAGCGAGAACACGAAACCGTTGCCGGGCCCGGCGGTCGCCTCGGGCTCGATCCCGGCCGTTTAGCGATATTCGATCACCGCGTCGCGGCGCAGATCGCGCAACACCGCCTGGGCGCGAAGATTGACCAGCCTCTGCGCCTCGCGATTCTGAACCTGTTCGGGCTGCGGTGTCGTATCGGCGGGCGGATCGTCCCGTCCGCACAGAATGAGCGTGCGCACGCCTTCGGCAAGCGATCCGAACCACGGTGTCGCTTCGCCGACCTGCATCTTCAGCACCATGTCCTGAAGCTCGGGCGGCAGGGTGCGAACCTTGACCGACGCACTGTCGATCACGTCGCCGTTCAGCGTGGCGTCAATTTTGGCGACGTCGCCGCAGCCATGCATCGCGCGCGTCGCCTTTTCCAGGACCGATACCTTCGTGATGGCGGCGGCCTGGGCGATGCCAGCCGGGAAGCGGAGGCTGATCTGCTTCAGGGTGAGCAACGCATCGCGCGGATCCGCCATCATCACCTGCCTTTTGTCGGCAAGGTACAGGATCGAAAACCCGCCCGGCACCGCGATCGGTCCGCCGATCTCGCCGATCTTCATCTTCTTCGCCTCGCCGACCAGGGCATCCGGAAGGTAGACGAGCTGGGCGGTGCTCACCCAACCGAGATCGCCGCTGGTAACCCGGGTCGTCGCCTCGGAGAACTGGGCGTAATATTCGAAGGGCTTGTCGCCCTTCCTGATGCCCTCGATCATCTGAAGCATAGTGGCGGAAACCTGCTGCGCGCGGTCGGGGCCGGCGGAGAAATAGATCTCCTTCAGATGATAATCGCTGGTGCCCGCCGCCGCCCTGGTGCGTTCGATGATGCTCGTTACGTCCTCGACGCTGACATTGATGCCCGGCTCGACGCGGCGGCGCAGGAAGTGGCTCCATGCCAGACTCGATTCGATCTGCCGGCGCAGCGATCGCTCCGAGGACCCGACACTGCGCAGATAAGAGCGCATCTCGGCTTCGGATTTGCCGAACTGCTGCGCCACGCCCGCAAAGCTCTGGTCGATCTCCTCGGCGGAGACCGTGATCTCGTTGGACTTTGCCTGCTGGATCTGCAGCGTCTCGTCGATCAGGTCGCGCAGCACCTGCAACCGCAGGCGGTCATGCTCTTCGGGCGTCAGCTTCAGGTCGTTGGTCGCGACGATCAGGCTGACGCGCTGGTCGACATCGGTGTCGGTGATCACCGCGTCGTTGACGATCGAGGTCGGCTTGCGCACGTTCGGATCGAGCTTGCCGAAGATCGTCGGGTTCTTCGGGAGGTCGAGCCTGACCACGGGGGCGCTGTCGTCGCTGATGGTCTGCGCCGGCAGGCTGCTCGCCGCCGTGGCGATCGCCAGAAGGCCGGCACCGGCAAAAGCGATCCGGCGTCCGCACTTTGCCGCTCTGTCCGTCGGCACCATCAGATTGTTCAAGATCCACCCCCGCGCCGTTTCGCGCCTGGAATGTCTCTGCCTGAACCTGAACCTGTGCTTAGCGGCCCAGATTCTTGAACGAGAGCGACAACAGGAAACTGTTGCCGGCCTTGGCATCGCCGGTATCCTGATAGCTCCGGCGCCAGGTCAGGCCCAGCCTCAGGCAATCGTCCTCATATTGCACGCCAAGCCGGTGCCGCACGGGGTCGAAGCCGTCCGCCAGCGATGTCGGGTCCTCGGCCTTGTTGGTCAGGTCGATCACGGTCGATCCGAACACGGACCAGAAGTGCGCGAACTGCACCCGGCCGGCGAGGCGCAATTCCTCGCGGTCCTGAAGATCCTCGAGAGTGGGGTCGATATTGCGGTTGAGCCGCAGATAGCCGACCAGCACATAGGTGCTGCGCGAACCGATCGTCGCGTCGATCTCGTTGCGGCGGATCGCCAGATTGTCCTTGTCGAGCCGGTAGCGGTGCGTGATCGAGACGAAGTCGCGAAAGCGCACCTCGGTGCGCCCGACGATGTCGGATACGCGGTCGTCCAGGCCCGTGCCGGCCGGAAACAGCGCGGGGCGGCTGTCGAGGCGGTAGCTCTGCCCGACCGTCGCATCGAGCGAGAAGCCCGGCAGATTGACCGCCCAGTCCACACCATAGGTGAAGCGCGTCGAATCCTCCCACCGGTCGTAACCGGGGAAACGATTGAGTGCGAACAGGTTCGAATCCTCGAGGTCGACCGCGCGGGCATCCTCGTTCGGAATGCTGAGATTCTCGGTCTTGGGCGATGCGACAATCTGGAAACGCGGGGTCAGGCGCTGCGTGCCGTTCAGGAAGGATCCGATGAGCGGCCATTTGACGTCGATCGCCAGCGCCCCGATCGCGCGCGCCTGGATTCCCGCGTCGCCGCGATAGCTGGCGATCGTCGTCGCGATCGTGTCGCTCGCGTTGTAGACGTCGCCGCGCGCATAGGCGGTGAAGGTCACTTCCTGGCCCCAGGGCGTCAGCTTGCGCAGATCCCAGCGCGCGCTGGCAAAGGCGCGTTGCGTGTCCTGTCCCGCGCTGCGCGTGATGGCCAGACTGTTGAGCTGCAGCTCGAATTTCCCGCCGATCAGTCCATCGTCGAAGCGCCGGCGATAATCGATCTCGGGCAGTGCGATCGGCTGAAAACCCTGCCGGTCGTTCACCCGCAGCGTCTGCACGGCCCAGCCCGTGATCGCGAAATAGCTGTCCGCGTCGATCCGCTCGAGCTTCACCGTGTTGCGTAGCCGGTCGTCGTTCGAAATGTCGTACCGGCGCAGGAAGGTGCGATCCGTGGTCAGCCGAAACGATCCGCTCAGGGTCCAGTTCGGATCGAGCTGATAGCGCGCGACCCCTTCGATATAGCCGCGAAACGCTTCCTCGGTCGCGGTCGGCGTGGGGGTCAGCAGGTCGTCGCTGCGGCGGCTGACCGTTGCATAGCCACCGACCCGGAACGCGCCCTTTTCGTCCAGTGCGCTATAGTCGGCCTGCAACATCGGCAGCACGTTGCTGAAGATGCGTGGCGTCACCGTCAGGGCGCGGTTGGGCCCAAGTGCGAAGAAATAGGGCTGGGCGAACTCCAGCCCGTTGACCCGGCCATAGCGCAGATCGGGGCTGAGCAGCCCGCTGTCGCTCTCGCCGCCGGCGGGGTGCGAGAAGGCAGGCAGCGGAATGCTCGGCAGGCCGAACAGGTTGATGTGCGCACCGGTATAATAGATCCGGTTCTTCTCGGGCCGGTAGATCACCTTGACCGCGGTGATCTTCCACGATGGTTGTTTGGGGCAGTTGCTGGAATCGGTGACGGCGCACGGCGTATAGGCCGCATCCTGCAGCGTCACCGTCTCGTCCAGCGCGCGCGTGCCGCGCCGCGCGGCAAGGCGCCCGCCGCGCTCGAGCACGATCAGCATATTGTCGACCACGCCGTCCTTCAGCGAATCGGTCAGCTCGATCGAATCGCCATAGGCGGTGTCGCCGCCGGGATTGACCACGACGATGCTGCCGGTCGCGACCACCTTGCCCGTCTTGCGGTTCCACACGACCTTGTCGGCCCGCAACCGGTCGCCACTGCGATACATCCGCACGTCGCCCGTCGCGATGACGGTCTCGTCGTCGATGTCATATTCCAGCGTGCCCGCGCTGAACTGCACCTGGTCGTCGCTCGCCGCCGGGGTCTCGGCGGGCGGCGGCGGCGGGGTCGACGGGACTTGCAGATCCTGCGCATGCGCTGCGGCCCCGAGGCACAGCGTGAAGGGCAGGGCACAGGACGCGAGAAGATCGGAACGCTTCACGTTGGAAAAAACACTCCCAAGCACGCCGGATGCGGTCGCGATGATGCCGCCCTATCGCACCGGGCGGGCCGCGCTGCAATCGCGCGCGTGTTTTGCCAGCGCGGTGCGGCTGGCCTAGAGGGTTGCGACTCAGGTCCGACAAGACAATTTTGAGGATAGCAATGCAGATCAGTTTCTCCGCCGCCGCTCCCGACGCCACTTTGGCGCTTCCCGTGGAGAAGGACGGGCTCGATCGCGTTGCAACCGGGGAAGTCGGCGCGGATGCGCTGCGCATCGTGATCGCGGCAGCGCGCGCAAGCCGCTTTGAAGGCGAGGCCGGCGGAGTCGCCGAAGCCTTCGTACCGGCCGGCGAGGGGGTTCGCCGCGTCCTGCTGCTCGGCGTCGGCGGCGGCGGCGAGGCCGATTACGAACGTGCCGGCGGCGCGCTGACGGCGCGGCTGCTGACCTCCGGCGTCGAGGCGGTGGCCGTCGATTTCGGCTCGGCCGGTGCAACGCCCAAATCGGTCGCGCGCTTCGCCGGCGGCGCCGCGCAACGCGGTTGGCGCCACGACATCTACCGCACCAGGCTGCCCGATAAGTCGAAGCCGACCCTGCGCACGATCAGCCTGCTCAATGCGCCGGAAGGAAGCGAGGCCGCCTGGGCCCCGCAAAAGGCGCTGACCGAGGGGCTGGAGCTGACCCGCACCCTCGTCGCCGAGCCGCCCAATGTCATCTATCCCGAAACCTTCGTTGCCAAGGTCCTCGCCGAGGTGGATGGCCTCGGCCTCGAAGTGACCGTGCTCGGCGAGACTGAAATGCGCGAGCTCGGCATGGGCGCGCTGCTCGGTGTCAGCCAGGGCTCGTCGCGCGACGGCCGTCTGCTCGCGCTCAAATGGAATGGCGCGGGGGCGGGCGATCCGTCGCTGGCCCTGGTCGGCAAGGGCGTGACCTTCGATACCGGCGGCATCTCGCTCAAGCCCGGGCCCGGCATGGAGGACATGAAGTGGGACATGGGCGGCGCGGGCGCCGTTGTCGGCACGATGAAGGCGCTCGCCGCGCGCAAAGCGAAGGCGAATGTGATCGGCGTGTGCGGCCTGGTGGAGAACATGCCCGACGGCAACGCCATCCGTCCCGGTGATGTCCTCACTTCGATGTCCGGCCAGACGATCGAAGTGCTCAACACCGATGCCGAAGGACGGCTGGTGCTGTGCGACGCGCTGACCTGGGTGCAGCGCACGCATCACCCGAAGACGATCGTCGATCTCGCGACGCTCACGGGTGCGATGATCGTCAGCCTCGGCAACGAATATGGCGGCTGCTTCTCGAACGACGATTCGCTCGCCGATCAGCTCCTCGCCGCCGGCAAGGCCTCGGGCGACCAGCTTTGGCGCTTCCCGCTGTCGGACGCCTATAACAAGCTGATCGACTCGCCGATCGCCGACATGAAGAATGTCGGCCCGCGCGGCGCCGGCTCGATCACCGCGGCGCAGTTCCTCCAGCGCTACATCGATACCGGCGTGCGCTGGGCGCATCTCGACATCGCCGGCATGGTCTGGGCGGACAAGCCGGGGCCAACCTGGGACAAGGGCGCGACCGGTTACGGCGTGCGCCTGCTCGACCGCTTCGTGGCGGATAATTTCGAGGGCTGATCGAACATTTGTTGGAGAATGTTGGCGAATATTGTCACACTCTCCAACAAGGTCGCTGTTGGATCATTCTCGTATCCCATTGATTTTCAAAAGAAGAATGCTTCGGCGTTTTTGGCGAAACCCCGCACCAGGTGTGACAAAATTCGCCGGCTTTTTCCGGCCACGGATGGATCAGGATGCAGGTCGACTTCTACCATCTGACCGCCCAGCCGCTTGACCGCGTCCTGCCGCGCATCGCCGAGCGGGTGATCGAAACAGGCGCGCGACTGCTGATCGTTGCGGACAGCGAGGTCCAGCGTGTCTCGATCGACAGGCTGCTCTGGACCTATGCGCCCGAGAGCTTCCTCGCCCATGGTCAGGCGGGCGGGGAGGGCGATTCCCTCCAGCCGATCCTGATTGCCGCCACGCCCGAACCGGCCAATGCCGCCCGCAATATCGCGCTCGCCGACGGCATCTGGCGCGAAGAGGCGCTGGGCTTCGACCGGGCCTTCCATTTCTTCGACGAGGACCGGATCAACGAGGCGCGCCTTGCCTGGAAAGCGCTCGCCGACCGCGACGGGATCGAGCGCCGCTATTGGAAGCAGAGCGAGACCGGCAAGTGGGAACAGGCCGCCTGATCGGCCCCACCGGTCTTGCATCCGGGTCCGCTCCCGCCTAGGGGAGCCGCGACTTTTCCGCCCCTTCACATACAGGAGCCCGTGACCGTCATGGCCGCGAACCGTACCTTTTCGATCATCAAGCCCGATGCCACCCGCCGCAACATCACCGGCGCCGTCACCAAGATGCTGGAGGAAGCGGGTCTCCGCGTCGTCGCTTCCAAGCGCATCCTGATGACCAGGGATCAGGCCGAGGGCTTTTACGGCGTCCACCGCGAGCGCCCCTTCTTCAACGATCTCGTCTCGTTCATGATCTCCGGCCCGGTTGTCGTGCAGGTGCTCGAGGGCGAGAACGCCGTGCAGCGCAACCGCGACATCATGGGCGCGACCAACCCGGCGAACGCCGATGCCGGCACGATTCGCAAGGAACTGGCCGAATCGATCGAGGCCAACTCGGTCCATGGGTCGGACTCGGACGAAAATGCGGCGATCGAGATCGCCTATTTCTTCAAGCCCGAAGAGCTCGTTGGCTGAGATGAGCTGGCGGGTGCGGCGTGCGGGGGCGGCGGATGCCGACGCCTTGTCGCTCGTCGCCTCCGCCACTTTTCTCGAGACGTTTGCGGGACTGCTCGGCGGCAGCGACATCGTCGCGCATTGCGCCGCGAACAACCGGCCCACGAAGTTCGTCGACTGGGCGAACGACCCCGCGGGCTCCGTCCTAATCGGCGAAGTCGAGGCCGGCCGCGCTCCGATCGGCTATGCCGTGCTCACCGCGCCTGACCTGCCGATCGCGCCCGGCCCGGCCGATATCGAGCTCAAGCGCATCTACACCCTCTCGCTGACGCATGGCACCGGCCTCGGCGCGGCGCTGATGGCGGCGGCAGTCGAGGATGCCCGCCGCCTCGGCCGCAGCCGGATCCTGCTCGGCGTCTTTGCCGGCAATGTGCGCGCCCACGCCTTCTACAAGCGCCAGGGCTTTCAGGTCGTGGGCGAGCGCCAATTCCTCGTCGGCAATACGCTGTACGACGATCTGGTCTTCGCGCGGGACATCTAGCCCGCGGGCTTGGGCTTCTCCCGTGCCCATAAAGCCTCGAGCCGCGCCGGTTGCGACGTCCGTTCGCGCAACATGACCCCCTTCAGCCGAAGCGCGCGTCCCTGCAGCAGGCGCCCCTGGGTCTCCCACACGATATCGTAGATCGCGCTGTCGCTGCGCTGCTGGTCGGCGTCCCAATAGCTGCTGGTGATCAGCACCGGCATGCGGCCCTGTTGCACATCGGGGCCCTTGTCGGTCGCCGTCAGGATCGCATCGGCGAACCACCGCGCCTCGATCCGCGGTTCCAGCACGCTGGTCTGCGCGCCGACGCCCAAAGCGGCCGGGAAGCGCACGTCGATGCTCTGGATCGGGTGCGCCTCGTCCTTGAGATCGAGCCGGGCGCCGCCATGCTCCGGCGTCGCGGTGAGCAGCACCAGCGTCCGTGCCTTGGTTTCGCTCGCTTTCTCGACCTTCTTCTCCTGTTCGTCGGCGCGCCGATCCGACCAGGTCATCCACAGGCTGAGCGCGGCGATGAGCAGGCCGGCGATGCCGACCACTTCGGCCAGCGTCACCCAGCGCCGCCGCGTCGCGGCCGCCTCGGCTCGCTCGACCGCCTGCTGCGCCGCGGTCTCGACGACCGGGTCGCGAATGGGAGCGGGCGGTGGGAGGGGATCGGGAGTCGGAGCCGGATCGGCGGGAGGAAGAATGTCGTCGCTCATCGTCCGCCGGCCTCCAGCAATTTGCGCGGGGCGACCAGCTCCCAGCTCGTCGCGATCCGGTCGCCAATATGGTCCCAATCGGTTTCGCCGGTATCGAGCCTCATGCCGATCCAGCCGGCAGGTCCGATATAGGGCGGCACATAATAGAGATCGGGGTCCATCTCGACGAGCATCGCCTGCTCCTCGCGCCCGCTGGTCTTCACCTGGACCGCGGTCCGGTCGTCACCATGATGGTTGTGCGAGAAATAGGCGAAGACCTTGCCCTTCTCGATGAAGAAGGTCGGCGCGCCGTGCGAGATTTTTTCAGCGGCGCAGGGCAGGGCCATGCAGATGTCGCGGACTTTCGCGAGGACGGGCTCGGGATCGGGACTCATCGCACCACGAAGTCTGCCAGAACCCGCGGGTAAAGGCGATGCTCTTCGGCAAGCACCCGCGCGGACAGCGTATCGACGGAATCACCGGCCAGGATCGGGACCTCGGCCTGGCCCAGCACTTCGCCGCCGTCGAGCTCCTCGGTCACGACATGGACCGAGCATCCCGCGACCGCATCGCCGGCCTCGATCGCGCGCTGATGGGTGTCGAGGCCTTTGTACTTGGGCAGCAGCGAGGGATGGATATTGACGATCCGCCCGCGCCACCGCGCGACGAAATCGTCGGAGAGGAGACGCATGTAACCGGCGAGCGCGATGAACTCGACGCCCGCATCGCGAAGCGCGGTATCGATCGCGGCTTCGTACTCGGGCTTCGGCATCCCCTTGGGCGATTGCGCGAAGGTGGCGAGACCCTGCTCGTGCGCCCAGGCCAGGCCGGGAGCTTCGGGCTTGTCGGAAGCGACGATCGCGATCTCGTACGGGCACTCCATCTGACGGGCTGCCTGCGCCAGCGACATCATGTTGGAACCACGGCCTGAAATAAGAACGCCGAGCTTCGCCTTCATCCGTCCCCTCCCGTTTGCGGGAGGGAGGGGCATTCGGTTGCTCTAAGCCTCATGCGTTGCCGACCAGGCAGCCCGCGCGCTCCAGGCCTCATCGCTCCCGAACACCGTGCACCCGCGCGTCCCAGCCTCGATCGCCCCGATCGCAAACACCATCTCGCCAGCCGCCTCCAGCGCCGTCGTCACCCCGGCAGCCTCGCCGGCCGCAACCACGACAACCATCCCGATCCCGCAATTGAACGTCCGCGCCATTTCTTCCGGCTCGATCGCGCCCTGGCCCTGCAGGAACGCCATCAACCTCGGCTGCGGCCAGGCATCGGCGTCGATCCGCGCATGGATCCCCTCGGACAGCACCCGCGGCACATTCTCCAGCAACCCGCCACCGGTGATGTGCGCCAGCCCCTTGATCCGTTTCTCCGCCAGCAACGGCAGCAAGGATTTCACGTAAATCCGCGTCGGCGCCATCAGCGCATCGATCAGAAGCACATCCATGTCGAACGGCGCAGGGCGATCGAGCTTCCACCCCTTGTCCGCCGCCAGCCGCCGCACCAGCGAGAAGCCGTTGGAATGAACGCCGGAGGAGGCGAGCCCCAGGATCACATCGCCCGGCGCGATCGCCGCCCCGGTCAGCACCCGATCGCGCTCGACCGCGCCAACACAGAAACCGGCGAGATCATAGTCGCCCTCGGCGTACATGCCCGGCATCTCGGCAGTCTCGCCGCCGATCAGCGCGCAGCCGGCCTGCCGGCACCCCTCCGCGATTGAGGCAACCACGCGCTCCGCCACGTCAGGCTCAAGCTTCGCGGTCGCGTAATAATCGAGGAAGAACAATGGCTCCGCGCCCTGGACGATCAGGTCGTTGACGCACATCGCGACCAGGTCGATCCCCACGCCGTCATGCCGGTCATGATCGATCGCCAGCTTCAGCTTGGTGCCGACCCCGTCATTCGCCGCCACCAGCAGGGGATCGGTGAACCCCGCCGCCTTCAGGTCGAAGAACCCGCCAAAGCCGCCGAGATCGGCGTCTGCGCCGGGCCGCCGCGTCGATTTCGCCAGCGGCCCGATCGCCCGTACCAGCGCATTGCCGGCCGCAATCGAGACGCCCGCCTGGGCATAGGTGTAGGGCGCATTGTCCCGTTCGGTGTCGCTCATTGCGGTCGCCTAGCCATATCCTGCTTGGATTTCCACGCCTGCTTCGCCAAAAGGGCGCCGCAATGATGTCGCCGCGCCTTCTCCGTTTCCTGCCGATCGCCCTGATGCTCGCCGTCACCGGCGGAATCGTCGTCGCGCAGGACGATGATCCCATCGATACCAGCGGCTCCGCCGGCGACGGCTCGGGCAGTTACGAGGTCGGCGGCATCCAGGTCGACGTCACCGCCAAAACCGCCGAAGCCGCCCGCACCGGCGGCTGGCGCATCGCCCAGCGCAAGGGCTGGCAGATGCTGTCGCAGCGGCTGGGTGGCGGCGGGGGCATGGTTTCCGACGGCACGCTCGATTCGATGGTGTCGGGAATCGTCGTCGAGAACGAACAGATCGGCCCCAATCGCTATGTCGCCCGCCTCGGCGTGCTGTTCAGCCGGGCCCGCGCCGGTGCCTTGCTCGGCGTCGCCGGGCGGGCGGAGCGGTCCGCGCCGATGCTGACCATCCCTATCATGTGGTCGGGCGGGGCGGGGCAGGCGTTCGAACAGCGTACCGACTGGCAGGAAGCCTGGGGACGCTACCGCACCGGCAACAGCGCGATAGATTATGTCCGCCCCGCGGGCACCGGACCCGATTCGATGCTGCTCAATGCCGGGCAGGTCGGCCGACCCAGCCGCGCCTGGTGGCGCACGATCCTCGATCAGTACGGCGCGTCGGACGTTCTCGTGCCGGTGGTGCGGCTCTCGCGCCAATGGCCCGGCGGGCCGATCATCGGCGTGTTCGAGGCGCGGCACGGCCCCGACAATCATATCATCGCCCGCTTCACTCTCAGGGTCGGCAATGGCGAAGCGCTGCCGGTGTTGCTCGATGCCGGTGTGAAGCGGATCGACGACGCCTATCAGGAGGCGCTTCGGAACGGCTCGCTCCATACCGATCCCGGCCTGTCCTATCGTTTGCCATCGGCGGTCGAGACGCCGGTCGCCGTCGCCACCGACGTGCCGATCGATACCGGCCCGGTCGATGTCGCGACCGGCACGGCGATCAGCGTGCAGGTCGATACGCCGGGCGTTGCTTCCGTATCCGCCACAGAAGCGGCATTGCGATCGATCCCGGGCGTTCGCTCGGCGATCACGACCAGTCTCGCGCTGGGTGGCGTATCGGTGATGCGGGTCACGTTCGACGGCGATCCGACGGTGTTGCGCGCCGCGCTCGAAGCCCGCGGCTGGACGATACAGGGCAGCGGCACCACGCTGCGCATCCGCCGCGCCGGCGCGCCCTCGCAGGGCGTCACGACGCCGCCCGCGGACAACGCGACCGGCGGATGAGCCAGCTCGCTCTGCCGTTCGACTGGCCGGCGGACCCGCGCGACGACGAGTTTATCGTCAGCGATTCCAACGCCCGCGCCGTTCAGCAGCTCGAACGTTGGAGCACCTGGCCGGTCATGGCCGTGGTGCTCACCGGCCCGCGTAAATCCGGACGCAGCCTGCTCGCGCGCATCTTCGCGGCGAAAAGCGGCGGCGAGATCATCGACGACGCCGAGCGCCAGACGGAAAACGCGATCTTCCACGCCTGGAACCGTGCGCAGGAAACGCGCCATCCTTTGGTCGTGGTCGCCGACGCCGCGCCGCCCGAATGGAGCGTCAAGCTGCCAGATCTGCGCTCGCGCCTCACCGCCAGCCCGATTGCGCGACTCGGGGCCCCCGACGAGGCGCTGATGCAGGCGCTGTTCGAACGGCAATTCCTCCGCCGCGGGCTCGATGCCCGGCCGGACCTGATCCAGTGGCTGCTGCTGCGAGTCGAGCGCAGCCATATCGCGGTGCTGCGCACGGTCGATCTTCTCGACCAGGCGGTGCTCGAACGCCACAAACGCTTGTCGATTCCGCTCGCGCGCGCCACATTGGCGGAAGCGGGGCTGATCGCCGGCCGCGCACCCGAATTACCGATCGAGAATTTATGACACGGCCCGCCCATATCGTGCGTCTGGACGATGACGACGATCCGTTCGTCTCCGGCGAGGGCAGCGATCGCTATTTCAATCGCGAGCTCTCCTGGCTGGCCTTCAACCGCCGCGTGCTGGAGGAGGCGTGCAATCCCGCGCATCCATTGCTCGAGCGCGTCCGCTTTCTGTCGATCTCGGGTTCGAATCTCGACGAATTCTTCATGGTCCGCGTCGCCGGCCTGAAGGGACAGCAGCTTCAGGACGTCGATCGCCTGTCGGTCGACGGCATGTCCTCGCGCCAGCAGCTGGCCGCGATCGTCGCGGAGGCGGACGTGCTGGTGGAGAGCCAGCGCGCCGTATGGCGCGATCTGCGCCACGAGCTCGCCGAAACCGGCATCGTGGTGCTCGGTTCCAAGACCATCGATTCCGCGGTCACGCCCGACGAAGTGAACTGGCTCGAGAATCATTTCCGCGAGCAGATATTCCCGATCCTGACGCCCCAGGCGCTCGATCCGGCCCACCCGTTCCCGTTCATGCCCAACAAGGGCCTGGCGGTGATGTTCGATCTCGTCCGCCTGTCGGATGCCGAGCCGATTCGTGAACTGGTCATGCTGCCGGCGCCGATGGCCCGTTTCGTCCGCCTGCCGGGCGAACAGGCCCGCTATGTCGCGGTCGAATCGCTGGTCAAGCGCTTCGCATCCCTGGTCTTTCCCGGCTACCGGATCCTCGGCGGCGCCGAATTCCGGGTGCTGCGCGATAGCGATATCGAGATCGAGGAAGAGGCCGAGGATCTCGTCCGTTACTTCGCCAACGCGATCAAGCGCCGTCGTCGCGGCCGCGTGATACGGCTCGAGCTGGAAAGCGGCATGCCCGAAGGCCTCTCCAAGGCGCTGCGCGACGAGCTCGGTGGCCCCGACGCCTTCGTCACTGAAAGCGGGGCCTTTCTCGGCGTCGGCGATCTGGAATCGATCGTCGACGAGGATCGCCCCGATCTGAAATTCCCGCCCTACAGCCCGCGCTTCCCCGAGCGCATCCGCGAATTCAACGGCGATTGCTTCGCCGCGATTCGCGCCAAGGACATCGTCGTCCATCACCCCTACGAGACCTTCGACGTGGTGCTCGCCTTCCTGCGCCAGGCTGCCGCCGACCCCGATGTCGTCGCGATCAAGCAGACGCTCTACCGTGCCGGCAAGCAGCCGGCGGTCATCAACGCGCTCATCGCCGCCGCCGAGGCGGGCAAGTCGGTCACCGCGGTGGTCGAGCTCAAGGCGCGCTTCGATGAGGAACAGAACCTCCTCTGGGCCTCGGCGCTCGAACGGGCAGGGGTCCAGGTCGTCTATGGCTTCATGGAGTGGAAGACTCACGCCAAGGTCTCGATGGTGGTCCGGCGCGAGGCCGGGCAGTTCCGCACCTATTGCCACTTCGGCACCGGCAATTATCATCCGGTGACGGCGAAAATATACACCGATCTCAGCTTCTTCACGGCCGATCCGCGCATCGGGCGCGATGCTGCGCAGATGTTCAACTACGTCACCGGCTATGTCGAGCCGCACGACATGGCGCTGGTCAGCCTGTCGCCGCGCGATCTGCGCCCGCGCCTGATGGATCTGATCGAGGCCGAGATCGCCTTCGCCAAGGCCGGCAAGCCCGGCGCGATCTGGGCCAAGATGAACTCGGTAGTCGATCCGGCGGTGATCGAGAAGCTCTACGAGGCGAGTGCGGCCGGGGTGCGGATCGACCTGATCATCCGCGGCATCTGCTGCCTGAAGCCGGGCGTGATCGGCCTGTCCGAGAATATCCGCGTGAAGTCGGTGATCGGCCGCTTCCTCGAGCACAGTCGCATCTGGGCGTTCGGCAACGGCAAGGCGTTGCCCAATGACGGCGCCCAGCTCTTCATCTCCTCGGCCGACTGGATGCCGCGCAATTTCGATCGCCGCGTCGAATATATGCTGCCGATCGAGAACCCGACGGTGCACGATCAGATCCTCGATCAGGTCATGGTCGCCAACCTGATCGACAATGAACAGAGCTGGGAGCTTCATGCCGATGGCAGCTATGTCCGAGCCCAGCCCGGCGACCGCCCGTTCAACCTGCATCGCTATTTCATGACCAACCCGTCGCTCTCGGGCCGCGGTGCCGCGCTGTCGGCGAGCGATGCGGTCCCGAAACTCTCGCTCAGTCGCAGGCGTTAAGGCCGGGTGGCAACGCTGCTTTTCCGCAAACCGAGAACCGACGCCGCGGCCGAGCCGCGCACCGGCATCATCGACATCGGCTCGAACTCGATTCGTCTGGTCGTCTATCAGGGCCCCGAGCGGCTCCCCGCGATCCTGTTCAACGAGAAGGTGATGGCCGGGCTCGGCCGCGGCCTCGCCGAGACCGGCGCGATCGCCGAAGAGGCGCTCGATGTCGCGACCGAGGCCCTCGCGCGTTTCGCCGCCGTCGCGCGGGAGATGGAGGTGACCCGCCTCCGCACCGTCGCGACCGCCGCCGTGCGCGACGCGTCGAACGGCCGCCGGCTGCTCGAAACCGCGCGTGAGCTGGGGCTGGAGGTCGAAGTTCTTTCGGGCGAGCAGGAGGCACTGGCGGCGGGCGAGGGCGTTCTTTCTGCCATCCCCGACGCGGACGGCATCGTCGGCGATCTTGGCGGCGGCAGCCTGGAACTGGTCCGGGTTTGCGGCGGCAAGGTGCTTGATCGCGTTTCCTTCCCGCTGGGCGTGTTCCGCATCGGTGCGATCAGGGCCAAGGGCCCGGGCGCGCTTGAACGCCAGCTGTTCAAGGCGCTCATGGGTGCGGGCTGGGCAGGGCGGGGCGAGGGACTGCCGCTCTATCTCGTCGGCGGCTCCTGGCGTGCGCTGGCGCGGCTCGACATGCACCTCAACAGCTATCCGCTGCCGGTCATCCATCAATATTCCATGGGCCTTCCCGCGATCGCGCGCATGGGCCGCACGATCAGCCATGTGCCGAAAAGCTGGCTCCGCGCGATCCCGGGCCTGTCCTCGGGGCGCGCGACGACCCTGGGCGACGCCGCGGCCTTGCTCGCCGCCTTGCTCAAGCATCTGCAGGCAGACACCACGATCGTCTCGGCCTTTGGCTTGCGTGAGGGGCTCCTCTACGGCGCGCTCGATGAAGCGATGCGCGCGGAAGACCCGCTGATCGTCGCCGCGCGCGACGAGGGGCAGCGCCATGGCCGCTTCGCCGAACATGGCGATCTGCTCGACCGCTGGATCGCGCCGCTCTTCACCGGCGATTCGCCTGGCCAGGCGCGGCTCCGGTTGATGGCCTGCCTGCTTGCCGATGTCGGCTGGCGCGCCAATCCGGAATTCCGCGCCGAACGC
>NZ_JAQGLC010000283.1 GCF_028293085.1 Sphingomonas bacterium | reverse complement strand
ACGCATGATCGCCCGCCGCTATCTGCTGCCGGGCAAGGGCGAGGCCTTCATCCTGCTCGTCGCCGGCTTCAGCCTCGGCGCGGTGATGCTCGGCGTTGCCGCGCTCGTCATCGTGATGAGCGTGATGAACGGCTTCCGCGCCGAGCTGTTCGACAAGATCGTCGGCCTGAACGGCCATGCCGTGGTGCAGGGCATTGGCGGCCAGCTGCCCGACTGGCGCCGGATCGTCGAAATCGCCAGGGCGACACCCGGCGTGACCAGCGCGACACCGATGATCGAGCAGCCGCTGATGACGAGTTATAACGGTCGGGTCGAGGCGGTGCTGGTGCGCGGGCTGAACGTGCCCGATATCCGCAACAACCCGACGATCAACACCAAGATCGTGATGGGATCGCTCAACAGCCTGACCGCCGGCAGCGGCCGGATCGCGATCGGCTCGAAACTGGCCGAGGCGCTCGGTGCGCAGGTCGGCAGCGAGATATCGCTGATCAGCCCGCAGGGGCAGACCACGCCGTTCGGCACGGTGCCGCGGATCGTGTCCTACACTGTCGGTGCGATCTTCGAGATCGGGATTTACGATTACGACAAATCCTATGTGATCATGCCGATGGAGGATGCCCAGACGCTGCTGCTGATGGGCGATTCGGTGGGGATGGTCGAGGTGCAGACCGTCGATGCCGATCGGGTGGGACCGATCCTCGCGCCGCTGGCCGACAAGGTCGGGGGCAGAGCGGTCGTCTCCGACTGGCGGCAGATGAACGCGCAATTGTTCGAGGCGCTCGCGATCGAGCGAGTCGTGATGTTCTGCGTGCTGTGCATCATCATCCTGGTCGCCGCCTTCAACATCGCCTCCTCGCTGATCATGCTGGTGCGCGCCAAGACGCGCGACATCGCGATCCTGCGCACCATGGGGGCGAGTCGCGGCGGCATGATCCGGATCTTCATGACCGTAGGGACGACGATCGGTACCCTCGGCATCGTTGCGGGGCTCGTACTCGGCTTCACCTTCCTGGTCTTCCGTCAGAATGTCGTCGATTTCGTCCAGCTGATCAGCGGGCAGAATCTGTGGGATCCGACGATCCGCTATCTGACGATCCTGCCGTCCAAGACCGATCCACTGGAGATGATCGCGATCGTGCTGATCGCCTTCCTGCTGACCTTCCTCGCCACGCTGTACCCGGCGTTCAAGGCCGCGAGCACCGATCCCGTGCAGGTGCTGCGCTATGAGTAGGCCCGTCCTGGCCGTTGCCGGCCTTACCCGTAGCTTCACCCAGGGCGGCGCCACGATCGAGGTGCTGCGCGGCGTCGACCTGACAGTCGGCGAGGGTGAGATCGTCGCGTTGCTCGGTCCCTCCGGCTCGGGCAAGTCGACCCTGCTCCAGGCGGTCGGGCTGCTCGAGGGCGGTTTCGGCGGGTCGATCCGCATCGCCGGCGAAGAAGCCGCGCGGCTCGATGCCAATGGACGGACGGCGGTGCGCCGCGACTATCTCGGCTTCGTCTATCAGTTCCATCACCTGCTGCCCGATTTCAACGCGACCGAGAATGTCGTGCTGCCCCAACTGATCCGCGACCGCACCCGGGCCGAGGCCGACGAGCGCGCGAAGTCGCTGCTGTCGGCGCTCGGCCTCGGCCACCGGCTGACGCACCGGCCCAGCCAATTGTCGGGTGGCGAGCAGCAGCGTGTCGCCGTCGCCCGCGCACTCGCCAACAAGCCGGCTCTGGTGCTCGCGGACGAGCCGACCGGCAATCTCGACGAGGCGACGGCCGATGTGGTGCTGGCCGAATTCCTCCGCCTGGTCCGTGGTGAAGGCTCGGCGGCTCTGGTCGCGACGCATAACGAACGGATGGCGCTGAAGATGGACCGGGTGGTGCGGTTGCACGAGGGCAAGCTGGCGTGAACGCCTGGCGCGACGCGCCGACGCTCATCGGCAAGCACCTCACTCTCCGCCCTTTGTCGCTCGACGATCGAGCGGGCCTTCTCGCCGCGATGGCCGACGGCGATCTCGCCCAGCTCTTCTATACCGTCGTGCCGACGCCCGAGACCGTCGATGCCTGGTTCGCCAAGCTGTTCGCCGAGCGCGACGCAGGCCGGGCCATGCCCTTTGCCGTGATCGCCGCCGACGGGCGTATCGCCGGCACCACGCGCTTCATGCGGATGAGCGAGGCGGACAAAAGGGTCGAGATCGGCGGCACGCTCTATGCGAAGTCGGTCCAGCGGACCGGGCTCAACACCGAGGCGAAGCGGATGCTGCTCGCTCATGCTTTTGACGCGATGGGCGTCCATTGCGTGCAGATCCGCACCGGCTGGCACAACCGCACCTCGCGACAGGCGATCGAGCGACTCGGCGCCAAGCTGGATGGGGTGCTGCGCAACCACAAGCTGATGCCCGACGGCCATTTTCGCGATACAATGGTGTACAGCATCATCACCGAGGAATGGCCGGGCGTCCGTGCCAATCTCGATTGGCTGATGGCGCAGCATGAGGAGAGCAGGGGATGACCGGCATCACCGACACGAGCGTCAAGGCGGCGGATGGCAGCACGGCGGATCTTTCGGCTTATGCGGGCCAGGTGCTGCTGATCGTCAACACCGCCTCCAAATGCGGCTTCACCCCGCAATATGAAGGTCTGGAGGCGCTCCATCGCAAATACAAGGATCGCGGTTTCGAGGTGCTTGGCTTCCCGTGCAACCAGTTCGGCGCACAGGAGCCGGGCGACGCGGCGGAGATCGCCAATTTCTGCACGCTGACCTATGACGTGACCTTCCCGGTCTTCGCCAAGATCGACGTCAACGGATCGAGCGCCGATCCGCTGTTCGAGCGGCTGAAGAAGGAAGCGCCGGGCCTGATGGGCTCGACCTCGATCAAGTGGAACTTCACCAAGTTCCTGGTCGACCGCACCGGCAAGACGGTCGCCCGCTACGCGCCGACGACCAAGCCCGAGGATATCGAGAGCGATATCGAGAAGCTTCTTCAGGATTGAGAAAGTGCGTCGGGGATTGAAACCCGATGCCCGATCTATGCGCGTGGTTGGATGGTTTGAATCATCGGCGCTGCGTCGAAAATGTCAGGACAGTCACTGACATTTTGAAGCCATTTGTCCGACAATTGGACGACCCATGGCGCAGATCGGCGTGAAGCAGCCCAGGATCAGGCGTTTGGCATCAAACGGGGGCTCGCCGGCCGTATCCAGAACGCCGTCCTCGTGCATCCTGTTCTCGGCGTCGTCGAGGCTCTCCTTGTCGGGCCAGATTTGCCAGGCGAACACGATCTTCTCGCCCTCCTTCGCAGCGACGGCGCGGCGGAAGTCGGTCTGTTGGCCGTCGGGAACATAGTCTTCCCAGGACTCGACGATCTCGAGGCATCCATATTTCTTGAAGATCGCCGCGCCGTTCTCGGCCCATATTCTATAGGCTTCCATCTTTTCCTGCGGCACGGGGATGACGAGTCCTGCGATATACATGGCTCAAGCTCCTCAGGATCGGACGCCGGGGGGAGCTTCCAGCCTCCTCTGCCCGCCGCGATCTTACCGATACCGCGCAGCTCGATCAAAGCTGCCTCCTCGCCACGCTCCGGCGCTACGATCTATTGGAGGTCCCGCCGCAGCCAAACCTCGTCGGGGCCGCTGCCGGTGCGCTGGAGCAGCTTCGCCAGGGTGAGCTTGTACTGACGCAGTTCCGAATAGCTGAGCGGACCGAACCAATCACGCTCGTGCGCGCTTGCCTCGGCATCGAGCAGCGGTACTAGTTCGACGCCCTCTTCGCTGAGCGACAGCCGGACGGACCGGCCATCAGTGAGATCGGGTTCGCGCCTCACCAGGCCCTTCGCCTGCAGTCGGTCCGCGAGGCGGGTCACCGCCGCGCCGTCGAGGCGGAGCGCGGCGGCGAGGCCCCGGACGGTATCGGCATCGCGCCGCGCCAGCGCCGCAAGCAGCCGAAATTGCGCGGGCGTCACGCCATAGACGGCGAATCTCCGCTCCAGATCTACGTTGAGCGCCTGAGAGAGCCGGTCGCCCCAATAGAGCATTCGGTCGGCTTCATTGTGGATGATTAATGTCATGACAACCATATCCATTGTCACGACATCGAAATCAAGCATAATCTGGAATTCGTGCCGTGCGTCGTCACGATCTTGCAACCGCTGCCGCGGAGGGCGCGAACTGGCGCTGCCCGCGACAAGTTAAAGCATAACATTGATTACAAAGGATAGTTTGTGCATGGACCGTCCATCTCCGTGCCGGGAGTATGGGACATTGCAGTGTCCCATATCTCCAGCTGCGGCTCGGAACGACGGCCTGGCTCGCTGATTGATTCAAGCCGCGCCACACAGCAGCTACGCCATGTGGCGACCGACCCTATTTTCACAGCTGGTGCTTCCCAGAATCACCCAAGGCACCCATAGTCACACCATGCCGCATTCCGCTTTCGTGCCCCTGCGTATCTTTTCGTCCTACACGATGCTCGATGGCGCGATCGAGCCCAAGGCGATCGCCAAGCGCGCGCAGGAACTCGGCTTTCCAGCCGCCGCGCTGACCGATCGCAACGGTCTCTATGCGGCGATGGCCTATTCCGACGCGTGCAAGTCTGCCGGCGTGCAGCCGATCATCGGTGCGATGCTCGGCGTGGCGCGCCCCGATATGCCGGAGGGCGTGGACGCGCCGCTCGACTGGATCGCGCTCTATGCGCAGGACGAGCCGGGCTACCAGAATCTCTGCGCCTTGGTGTCGCGCGCGCATCTCGATCGTCCGCTGGAGCTGCTGCCGCATGTCGATTTCGCCGCCCTTGAAGGCAAGACCGACGGCCTGATCGCGCTGACCGCTGGTGGGGAGGGAGGGCTCACCCGCCTGATCGCCGAAGGCCAGACCGATCGGGCAATGGCCTATGCCGATCGTCTCCAGGCCCTGTTCCCCGACCGGCTCTATATCGAACTGGTCCGCCGCCTCGACGAAACCGAGGGCAGGGCCGAGGCCGGGCTGCTCGACCTTGCCTATGCCCGCGACCTGCCGATCGTCGCGACCAACCCGTGCTGCTACGCCGACCAGGATTTCGGCAACGCGCATGATGCGATGCTGTGCATCGCCAATTCGACCTATATCGCCAGCGAGGATCGCCCGCGCAGCTCGCCCGACGCCTGGATGAAGCCGGCCAGGGACATGCGCACGCTGTTCGCCGACCTGCCGGAAGCGATCGCCAACACGCTCGTCGTCGCCCAGCGCTGTGCGGTGATGGCGCCCTATCGCAAGCCCATCCTGCCCAGCCTTGCCGGCGATCCTTCCGCCGAGGCCGAGGCGCTGCGGGTCGACGCCCGGGCGGGGTTGGAAAAGCGGCTCATGCGCATCGAGGAATTGTCGCTTCATGCGCCTGTGCCGCCCGCCCAGTTCGAAACGGACGGAACCGAGAGCGCAAAAGCCGACTGGCGCATTGCCTATCGCGACCGGCTCGAATTCGAGCTCGACGTCATCATCCAGATGGGATTTCCGGGCTATTTCCTGATCGTTGCCGATTTCATCAAATGGGCGAAGGATCACGACATTCCGGTCGGCCCGGGCCGCGGTTCGGGCGCGGGCTCGGTCGTCGCCTGGTCGCTGACCATCACCGATCTCGATCCGATGAAGCTGGGCCTGCTGTTCGAGCGCTTCCTCAACCCGGAACGCGTGTCGATGCCCGACTTCGACATCGATTTCTGCGAAACGCGGCGCGGCGAGGTGATCCGCTACGTCCAGGAGAAATATGGCCGCGACCAGGTCGCGCAGATCATCACCTTCGGAAAGCTGAAGGCACGCGCCGTGCTCAAGGACACGGGCCGCGTCCTGCAAATGAGTTACGGGCAGGTCGATCGCCTTGCCAAGCTCATCCCCAATCACCCCACCGACCCCTGGACGCTCGAACGCGCGATGAACGGGGTCTCGGAGCTGCTCGCCGAATACAAGAGCGACAGCGGGGTGCGGCACCTGCTCGACCTGGCGATGAAGCTGGAAGGGCTGCCGCGTCACAGCTCGACCCATGCCGCGGGCGTGGTGATCGGCGACCGGCCGCTGGCGGAGCTCGTCCCGCTCTACCGCGATCCGCGATCGGACATGCCCGTCACCCAGTTCGACATGAAATATGTCGAGGGTGCGGGCCTGGTGAAGTTCGACTTTCTTGGCCTGAAGACGCTATCGGTTCTCAAGAAAGCCCTGCAACTTCTTGAGAATCGTAATATCATCATCGATCTCGACGCACTCGAATGGCAAGACGAGGGCGTCTACAAATTGCTCCAGAAGGGCGACACGGTCGGGGTGTTCCAGCTGGAATCGGAAGGCATGCGACGCACGCTGGCGGCGGTGCGCCCATCCAATTTCGGCGATATTATCGCGCTCGTCTCGCTCTACCGCCCGGGTCCGATGGATAACATCCCGAGCTTCGGCGCGCGCAAGAACGGCCGCGAGCCGATCACCTATCCGCATCCGTTGCTCGAGACGATTCTCGCCGAGACCTATGGCATTTTCGTCTATCAGGAACAGGTGATGCAGGCGGCGCAGATCCTGGCCGGCTACAGCCTTGGTCAGGCCGATCTTCTCCGTCGCGCGATGGGCAAGAAGATCAAGGCGGAGATGGACGCGCAGCGCGCGGGGTTCGTCGAGGGCTGTCTCGCCATCAACAAGATCCCCGCGGCCAAGGCAAACGAGCTGTTCGACCTGATCGACAAGTTCGCGGGCTATGGCTTCAACAAGTCGCACGCCGCCGCCTATGCCCTGCTCGCCTATCAGACGGCGTGGCTGAAGGCGCATTATCCGCAGGAATTCTACGCCGCGTCGATGTGCTTCGACATGACGCTGACCGACAAGCTCGGCATCTTCGCGGACGACATGCGGCGGATGGGCGTCACCTGCCTCGCACCCGACATCAACGCGAGCGAGGCCGAATTCTCGGTCGAGAGCACGCCTGACGGCCTCGCCGTCCGCTACGCGCTCGCCGCACTGAAGAGCGTCGGTGAAGGCGCGATGGAGAAGCTGGTCGTCGAGCGCGACGAGAATGGGCCATTCGACACGCTCGACGATCTCGCCCGCCGCGTCGACCCGCGGCTGCTCAACAAGCGCCAGCTGGAGACGCTGGCCGCCGCCGGTGCGTTCGATTCGATCGACGCGAACCGCGCCGGCATCTTCGCCACCGCGGAGACGATCCTCGCCACCGCCGCGCGGGTCCATGACATGCGGGCCAGCGGGCAGGGCGGGCTGTTCGGCACGGCCGATGCGGTCGAGCCGGCGATCAAGCTGCCGCTTTCCGCGCGCTGGACGCTGGCGCAGCGGATGGAGCAGGAGAGGGAGGCGTTCGGCTTCTATTTCTCGGCGCATCCGGTCGATCGCCATGCGCATCTGGCGAAGATGCACGGCGCGCGCAGCTATGCGGCGCTGGGCGAGCTGGCGATTCCGGATGACGGCACGCGCTCCGGCGCGACGATGGCCGCCTTGGTCGAGGATGCACGCTGGCGGACCTCGGCCAGAGGCAAGCGGTACCTGATGGCAACGCTCTCCGATCCGTCGGGCCAGTTCGTCGCAACCTGCTTCGACGATGCCGTCGCCGCCGATCTCGAAGAGGCGGCGCGCAATGGCGGCTGCGGCCTGGTGACGGTCGAACTCGATCGCCGGCCGGGCGAGGAAAGCCCGCGCGTCACCGTGAAGCGGATCCAGCCTTTCGAAACGCTCGCCAACTCGGCCCGCTTCGTCCTGGAGCTGTCGATCGAGACCCCCGCGGCGATGGTTGCGCTCGGCGCGTTGCTGGCCGAGGCGCGGGGCGCGCGGGGCGAGGTGTGGGTCAACGCCGCGCTGCCCGACGGCGGCAGGGCGCGCGTGCTGCTTGGCCGTGATTTCCTCCTCGACGGCGAGCTTGCGGCCCGGATCGAGAACTTGCAGGATGTCAGCGGCGTTGCGCTCAAGACCTCCGAAACGAGGCTGGCGCTCGTCGGTTAGGCCGGGGGAGTGCGTCGATGCTGGGTGGAATGCAGGATTTCGAGTTGCGCGTGCCGCGGCTGCTGGAACATGCCGAGCGCGAGCATGGCGGGCGCGAGATCGTCAGCGTTTACGCGGACGGGCACGAGACGCGAACCACCTGGGCAGGCATCGCACGCGACGCGAGGAAGTTGTCACAAGCCTTTGAGAAGATGGGCTGCAAGCCGGGAGATCGTATCGCGACACTCGGCATGAACCATAGCCGCCACCTCGTCGCCTGGTATGGCGCGATCGGGATGGGCGGGGTGATTCACACGATCAACCCGCGGCTGTTCGACGAGCAACTCGTCTATATCGCCAACCATGCCGAAGACCGCGTGCTGCTCTACGACAAGATATTCCAGCCGATCGTCGACCGGCTCAAGCACCAATGGACCAGCATCCAGCATTATGTGGTGTTCGATGATGACGGCCCCGATGGCTTCGAGGCGCTGATTGCGCGGGAAGACGGCGATTATAGCTGGGTGGAAGGGCCCGAGCGCGATCCCTGCATGCTCTGCTATACCAGCGGCACCACCGGTAACCCCAAAGGCGTACTCTACCAGCATCGCTCGACGCTGATCCACGCCATGGCGGAGGTCGCGCCGGCCGTCTTCAATCTTTCCTCCCGCTCGGTCATCCTGCCGATCGTGCCGATGTTCCACGCGGCTGCCTGGGGCCTCCCCTTTGCCGGGGCGCTGGCTGGGGCGAAGTTCGTCTATTCCGCGGTCAACGATCCGGTGATCCTGTGCCGCCTGATGAACGACGAGAAGGTGACGCATTCCGCCGGCGTGCCGACCGTCTGGCTCTCGATGTTTCAACATATGGATGCGACCGGAGAAGAGCCGCAGCATCTCCAGCAGGTCACCATCGGCGGCTCGGCCGCCCCGCGTGCGATGATCGAGCGGATCATGGGCATGGGCGTAACGGTCAAGCATCTCTGGGGCATGACCGAGACCTCACCGATCGGCACCGCCGGCTCGCCACCGGCGCATTGGGACGAATTGACGCTGAGCGAGCAGCTCGATCATGTCTCCAAGCAGGGCCAGATCCCGTTCGGCGTGGAACTGCGCGTGGTCGACGACAATGACGTGGTGCAGCCCCGCGACGGTATGAGCTCCGGCCGGCTGCAGATCCGCGGTCCCTGGGTGATCAAACGCTATTTCAAGGCCGATGCCGACGCGGTGGATGCCGACAACTGGTTCGATACCGGCGATGTCGCGGTGCTTCACCCTGACGGGACGATGCAGATCACCGACCGCGCCAAGGACGTGATCAAGTCCGGTGGCGAATGGATCAGCTCGGTCGACCTGGAGAATGCCGCGATCGGCTGCCCCGGCGTGGCGGAAGCCGCGGCGATCGGCATCTATCACCCCAAATGGGACGAACGCCCGCTGCTGCTGGTGGTCCGCAAAGCCGGCAGCGCTGTCACGCCCGATGAGATCACCGCGCATCTGGCCAAACACGTCGCCAAATGGTGGCTGCCCGACGAGATCGTCTTTGTCGACGATCTGCCGCACACCGCGACCGGCAAGCTGCTCAAGACCGAGCTGCGCGCCCGGTTCAAGGACCACAAGCTGGCGGCCGCCTGACGGTCAGCCCGTTCGATCGGCGCCGGCGATCGCCAGGTTCGCGGCGCGCAGCTTCTCCTTCACCGCATTGGAGAAGCTGCGCTCGATCGCACTGCGCAGTCCCTCATGATCGTCGAGGAAGCGGCGCAAGGCCGGGGTCGAGGCGCACCAGAAGCTCGCCGGCGCGCTGAGCGTGACGGTGGCGGTTGCGGCGTCGCCCGACAGGATCGTCGCCTCGCCGATCAGGTCGCCCGCGCGGCAGGTGCCGACCTCCCGCCCTTGACTGGTCGCGCGCGCCTCGCCGCTGACGAGGTAATAGAGATTTGCGACCGGCTCGCCCTCGCGCGTCAGCTCGTCGCCAGGCTGGCCGTTCAGCCACAGCCCCTGATCGATGAACTGGCGGGCCGCCCCGCGCGGCAGCGCATCGAGGAAGGTCCGACGCATCGTCTCTTCGGGCTCGGTGAAGCGCACCTTCCGGCCTTCGTTGCGGTCGCCCCACAGCATCACCAGCCACGCGGCGAGCAACAGCGCCATCCAGCCGATCGTCGGATAATCGCGCGCCGCGAGGCCGTGGGCCAGCGCGGCCAGCGCCGAGGCAGCGACGAGCAGCCGCATATGCCGTGTCGTTCGCGCCAGCATCGCGGCGATCAGCAGCGCGTAGCTCAGCTGCAGAACCAGGCCTTCGGTCGAAAACATGCGCGCGCTCCCTCGTTGGAAAGCGACCCGGGGCCACCATGGGCAAAGCGCGGGCGGCGGACAAGCCCGGCTTGCGGGGCGCCGCGGACTGGTCCAAGTTCCCCGGCTGGTTTCATGGAGTTGACGAGTGACGGAAGACGGCGCGACGGTTCAGGTGGGAAGCCCGGCAGGGGCGGTGACATTGCCCGCGCGGCCCGAAGCGCTCCGCCTCGCGCCGCACGAGACCGCGGTCGTCGTGATCGACATGCAGAACGCCTATGCCTCGCCCGGCGGCTATGTCGACCAGGCCGGATTCGACATTACGGGCGCGGCCGGCACGATCGGCAAGATCGCCACCGTGCTCGATACGGCGCGCCGCGCCGGGGTGCAGGTGATCTATCTGCAGAATGGCTGGGATCCCGACTATGTCGAGGCGGGCGGCCCGGGATCGCCCAACTGGCACAAATCCAACGCGCTGAAGACGATGCGCAAGCGGCCCGAGCTGTCGGGCACGTTGCTCGCGCGGGGCGGCTGGGATTATGAGCTCGTCGACGCGCTGAAGCCGCAGCCAGGCGACATCAGCCTGCACAAGACCCGCTATTCCGCCTTTTTCAACTCGCAGCTCGACAGCACGCTGCGTGCCCGCGGCATACGCAACATCATATTCGTCGGCATCGCCACCAATGTCTGTGTGGAATCGACGCTGCGCGACGGCTTCCACCTCGAATATTTCGGCGTGATGCTGGAGGACGCGACCTATCATCTGGGCCCCGACTTCATCCAGCAGGCGGCCGTCTACAATGTCGAGAAATTCTTCGGCTGGGTCTCCACCGTCGCCGATTTCTGCGGCAGCTTCGGCCAGACCCCCAAGGAGTAGATCAATGCCCTTCGAACCGATCAACCCGCCCCAGTTCCCGACCCCGATCGCGCCCTATTCGGCCGGCGCGAAGGCGGGGAACACCGTCTATGTCTCGGGCGTGCTCGCGCTGGGCGAGGGCGGTACGGTGCTCCATGTCGGCGATGCCGCCGCGCAGACGCGCCATGTGCTCGACGTCATCAGGATCACGCTCGAAGCGGCCGGCGCGACGCTGGCGGACGTGGCGATGAACCACATCTTCCTGAAGGACCTGGCCGATTACGCCGCTTTCAACGCGGTATATGCCGAATATTTCCCGGGCGCCAAGCCCGCGCGCTATTGCATCAAATGCGATCTGGTGAAGCCCGAGTGCCTGGTCGAGATCGCCAGCGTGGCGAATATCGGCTGATGCCTCACGCCGTGGGGCTCTTGTACGAAGGGCACGGACCCGAGGATGGCGAAATCGTCATTCTCTCGCCCGGCATGGGCGGCTCGGCGAGCTATTGGGCGCCCAATCTCGCGGTGCTGAGCGCCCGATACCGGATAGTGCTCTACGATCATCGCGGCACCGGCC
>NZ_JAQGLC010000256.1 GCF_028293085.1 Sphingomonas bacterium | reverse complement strand
AATCCGGCGCGATCCTGGTGCATCTCGCCGAGAAGTTCGGCGAGTTCCTGCCGACCGAGGCCGGGCCCCGCGCGGAATGCCTGTCCTGGCTGTTCTGGCAGATGGGCAGCGCGCCTTTCCTCGGCGGCGGTTTCGGCCATTTCTACGCTTATGCGCCGTTCAAGATCGAATATGCGATCGACCGCTATGCGATGGAGGTGAAGCGCCAGCTGGACGTGCTCGACCGCCGGCTGGGCGAGACCGCCTATCTCGCAGGCGATGCCTATAGCATCGCCGATATGGCGACCTGGCCATGGTATGGCGCGCTGGTGAAGGGCCTGGTCTATGACGCGGGCGAGTTCCTGCAGGTGCAGGATTACAAGAATGTGCAGCGCTGGATCGATGCGATCGCGGCGCGGCCGGCAGTGCAGCGCGGGCGAATGGTCAACCGGGCGATGGGCAATCTCGCCAGCCAGCTGCGCGAACGGCACGACGCGAGCGATTTCCTGACCAGGACGCAGGACAAGCTGGAAGCCGCCGACTGAGCGGCGCGCGGCGCGGGCGGCGCGCCGTTTGCGAAACGGTAAGGGTGGCCGTGCGATGGTGACGTCATGTCGACCGAGCCCGTCGCATTGCCGTCGCCGGAGCAGGCGGAGGAAGCGCGCAACGCCCTGCGCCGCCCGGTGATGCTGCACGCGAAGCTGCGGGACCGGGCGAGCTCGCGGTTCGACATTGAGGTGACCAACCTTTCCTGCTCGGGCTTCCTGGCGGAGACCATCTATCGGTTGAACCCGCAGGACCGGGTGTGGCTGACGATCCCGGGCTTCGCCGCGCTGGAGGCGGTGGTCGCCCGGACCGCCGGCCGCGCTTATGGCTGCGCCTTCGCCCAGCCGCTGCACCCGGCCGTGTTCGATCACATCATCGCGATGTCGCATCACGCCTGACCGGTCGAGACGTCGCGCTGCTTGACAAAGCGTTGCGATACTCCGGAACTGGTGGAGATGGCGACGGAGAGGGTGACCATGGCGGGGCAAGCGCATCCTGGTATCGCGGTGAGCGTGATGCTGCCGCTGATCGCCTTGCTCGCTGCAGCCGCCGCCCCTGCCCCGCCGCGGCCGGCACCGCTCAAGGCGAACGACATCAGCGTGATCGGCACGCACAACAGCTACAAGAAAGCGATGCCGGCCGAGACCATGGCCAAGGTGCGCGCGGTGAGCACCGCGATCGCGGACTCGCTCGATTATGCGCACCGGCCGCTGACCGAGCAGCTCGACGCCGGCGCGCGGCAGCTCGAGATCGACGTCAATTACGATCCGACGGGTGGACATTACAGCAAAGGATCGAGCGACCCGGCGCTGCTGCGGCCGGGCTTCAAGGTGCTGCATATCGCCGGGATCGACAATTCGAGCAGCTGCATGCTGCTGACCGAGTGCCTGACGATCATCCGGCGCTGGTCCGACGCGCACCCGCGCCACGTGCCGATCCTGCTGCTGTTCAATGCCAAGGACGAGCAATATGCGTCGCGCGGGGGGATCGATGCCCTGCCCTTCGATGCGGCGGCATGGGATGCGCTCGACGCCGAGATCCGATCGGTGATGCCGGCGCGCAAGCTGATCGTGCCGGACGATGTGCAGGGGAAATACCCGACGCTGCGCGACGCGGTGCTGGCCGATCACTGGCCGGCGCTCGACAAGGCGCGCGGGCGGTTCCTGTTCGCGCTCGACGAGACGCCGGCCAAGGTGGCGGCCTATCGCGGGAGCCGGCGATCGCTGGAGGGCCGGGTGTTCTTCATCAACACCGACGAGGATTCGCCCGCCGCGGCCTATCTGACGCTCAACGATCCGATCGCGGAAGGGGCGCGGATCGCGCGCGACGTCAAGGCCGGCTATCTCGTGCGGACACGGGCCGATGCCGACACCAGGGAGGCGCGCATCAACGACACCAGGCGGCGCGAGGCGGCGCTGGCGAGCGGGGCGCAATATGTCTCGACCGACTATCTCTGGCCGGATGCGCGTTTCGCCGGGGGCTATAATGTGCGGTTGCCGGGCGGCGGCGTGGCGCGGTGCAACCGGGTGCGGCGCGGGACGGAGTGTAACGGGGCGGAGCTCGACCGGGGCAGGTGATCGCGGCGCCAAGTTATCATGTTGGAGCTGGACGGAATCTCGCCAGTATTGGTCGATTTTTGCGACCCACCCGCGAGGGAGGCGGATTCGGGCGTTACTGACGGTTTGTGCGGGCGGCGAACTATCCGTTGCAACAGATGGTGGAACGCCAGGAATCGCGTGACGAACAGATCGCGAATCATGACTGCACGATTTCTCGCCGAATTTTGCGACCCCTATCGGATTTAGTTTTCGCTTTACTCGCGGATAGCAGCAGCGAAAAATCTGTACTGTCACCTCGCCACACTCCCGATTCACCCGCGCGCGCCGCCCGGGGGAGTGATGATATCCGGCCTGGCGGGCGGTTGAATCGCGATGGAACGGGCTTGCCCCAATCACCTGGCCATGCGCGCCTTCGGCCCGGTCCATCGGGCAAGCCGGCACCGTCACGAGCCCGGCGCGTAGTTCCCCTTATCCCCGGATCGAACTGCGTTAACCAATTGGCCGCAGGGAGGAGCAATGTACGCCGCCGCCAGGGCTTTCACCATCGCGTCCGCCGCCCGGCGGCTGAGCAACGCCGTGATGAACCGCGTCCTGATCGGCGCGTTCGTCGTCGCGCTGGCCGGATGCGCGCTGCTCGTCTCCACGCTTGTCGGCCGCATGAACAACAATGCCGCGATCGCGGTGCACGATACGGTCGACCGGGTGGTCGAGGCCAGGATCGCCGCGCTCGAGCGGGGGATTTTCTCGACGTCGCACTGGGACGACGCGGCCGCCAATCTCTACGGCGCGCTGAACGAACGCTGGGCGGCCTCCAACATCGCCATGAACGCGTCGCAGCCGGAACATATCTACGTCATCGACGAGCATGGCGGGACGCTGTTCGCGAGGCGATGGGACAAGGCGGCGATAGCGCCGCTGGCGCTGGCCGCGCCGGCCGCAACCAGAGCGCTGCTGGCGAGACTGCCGCACGACGCCCGGACGCTGAAGTCCTTCCGGCACGGCGCCGGGTTGATCGCCAGCTATGACGGACGGCCCGCGCTGATCGCCGCATCGGTCCTCGTGCCGGAGACGGCGGCTGTCGCCATGCCAACCCACCAATTCCGCTATCTGGTCAGCGTCCAGGAAATCGATGCCCCGCTGTTGCTGGAATGGCGGCGGGCATTCCGGATCGCCGACCTGTCATGGCAGCGGTCGCTCGACCCCGCGAGGGCCGGATCGAGTCACACGCTCGATCCCGCGGGCTCGCCGGCTTTGGGATATCTGACCTGGCGGTCGCCCGAGCCCGGCCGCGTCGCGATGATGCAGCTGTGGCCGATGGCGGCCACGGTGGTGATGCTGTTCGTGCTGGCCGCGACGCTGTGCACCATGATGATCTCGCGCAACGGCCGCATCCTCGAGGAAAGCAACCGCGAGGCGCGGGACAATGCGCGCCTGGCGGAGGAAGCGCGGCAACGAGCCGACGCGGCGCTCGCCGAGTCGCAGCGCGATCGCGAACGGATCGCGCAGCTGGCGGCGCGCGAGGTGGAGGAACAGATCCGTCACCGGAGCCAGCTCCGCGATTCCAACGCACGCACCGCCGACCGGGTCGAGCAGCTGGTCTCCACCCTGGCCGGCGAGCTGATGCAGGCCGCGCGCAACCTGGAGGCCAGCGCCGATACGACGCACGGCAACGTCCATTCGCAGCACGCCCAGGCGCAGCGGATCACCACGAGCTCGCGCGCGGCGGCGACGTCGATCGGGGCGATCATGAACAGCGTCCGGTCGATCGGCGACATGCTGGGCGATGTCAGCGCGGAGACGGCGCGCAGCCGCGACTCAATCCAGGATTCGGCCGACCGGTCGGCGGTCGCGCGCAACGCCAATCAGGCGATGTGCGATCAGGTGGAGATGATCGCCAAGGCGGCGACGCAGATCGCCACGATCACGACGCGGACCAGGCTGCTGGCCATCAACGCCACGATCGAAGCCGCGCGCGCGGGCGAGGCCGGGCGGGGTTTTCGCGTGGTCGCAGACGAGGTGAAGGCGCTGGCGACGCAAACCGATCAGCTCAATGCCACGGTCGAGGCGAGCGTCGCGCGCATGGGCGTGGCGGCCCGGGCCAGTTCCGACCTGAGCGACGGCGTTCGCCTCTCGCTCGAAACGCTGGCGCAATCGGCAGCGGTGACGCTGAAGATCGTGAACGACCAGTGCGCGATGACCGTGGATATCGGCAGGAACTCCCGCAACGCGGACGACCGGGCAGCGACCGTGAGCGAGGATGCCAGCGCCTTTGTGGCGTCGCTCGACGATATCGGGGAGCAGGCCGACCTGACCCGCCGGAACGCCGCGCTGGTCCGCGACGGCGCCGAGCGATTGACCGATACGCTGATGCACTTCGTGGCCCAGCTGCGCGCCGCCTGAGGAGCTGCTGCGAGGGCATGGTGGGGGTATGTCCGGGTTGCCCGGGCCGAAACCGTCACCGCATCCCGAATTTGCCGCCGAACGGTCCTTTGCACTCTCCCTTGTAAAAGGAGAAATGATCGCCGCCGATCGAGTCCTCGAGAGACACCGACTCCCCGGACGCGGTCACGGCATAGGTGGAAGGCTGGTTGCCGACGATCTTGAAGGCGCCCGCGACGCTGTCGTATCGAAGCGTCTTTGGAAGCGCGATCGTGCCCGCAACGGGATCGGCCCTGAACGGCATGGCAACCGGGCCTTTGGGGGTCGCGACCACTGCCCGGGCGAAGAACGCGATCACCGTATGCCCATGCATTTGGAAGCAGCCGTGAAGGTCCTGCAGGGTGAGCCGCCGGGGGGCGCGGTGTTGATCGGGCAGCAACGACCATAGACCGATCGCCACGATCAGGAGAAGCAGGAAGGGCCAGGGGAAGCGGCGGTCTCCACCGGGCTTTGCAATGATCTTCAGCTTCATGGCACGCGGCCCTGCAGCGGGAACAATGTGCCGATATCGTCCGGCATGGCCGCCTCCTCGTCGCAGCCTGGAAAGGGCCGCTGGCCCGCATCGACCAGGGTGAAACGGTAGGGCGCCATCCATCGCACCTTGAAATAATCGGCCGGCGCCTCCGGCTCGTTCGCACCGCCATCCCGGCTGAAGCTCACCTGCCAGAGCGTCGGGTCCGTGCGGCAACGTTTCGCGGGACCGTCGAATCCGCCGAACAGGTCCTTGCCGAAAGCCGCGGCGTGAAACGTCGCGAGCGCGGGCTTGTTCGCTGACGGATCGCTCCAGCGCATCGCCTCCGGCCAGTCGCTCGTCAGCCATTCCTCGATGAAGTCGCGGGGCCCGAGCGCGACGGGCGCGATGCGTTCGAGCGTGTCGCCGGGCTGGATCCGGTAATGGGCCACATGGGAACGGATCAGCGCGCCGCCATCGATGCTCCCGCCGCGATATTCGACCAGGAAGTCGCTGGCCGTGAGCCGCTCCGTGGCGATCTGATAGTCTCCAATGTAGAGCGTGTCGGCGCGGTCGAGCAGCGGACGCGGTGTCGGCGTCGCGGCGGACGCGCGCCAGAGCCGGGTATAGAGTTGCTGCCAGTTGGACTGGCACCAGGGCGAAAAGCCGAGCGTCGCGACGAGCGGCAGCGGCGCGGCCTCGTTCCAGGCGACGGCAGAGGGCGAGACGTCGATCGAGAGGAAGTTCTGGGGCGCGTATGCGTCCTTGCCGTAATCGTCCTGCTCGCTGGCGAGGAGCAGCTTCCAGGCGTGATCCGGTCCCTCGCGGTAAATATAGGCCGACTGATCATAGCCGCACCGGACGCCGACGCCGGTGATGACCAGGAGATACCGCCCGAAGTCGAAGGAGCCGATCCGGACATCGTCGAGATAGCCGCGAAAATTATCCGCCACCATGGGATCGCCCGGGCACCGATATCCCGGCTTGCCGAAGGTGCCGCAGGTCAGGCCGGCCGCGGCGAGCTGCTGGCTCAGGGACCTGCCCAGCGACGCGAGCTCTTCCTGGCTGGGCGTATCGATCATGCCGTCCGGCCCCTTCTCGGTTGGCCCCGGCGGCAAATGGCGCTCGAGCCAGGCGCGCAGGGCGTGCTTGACCGGGGTCAGCTCCGGGCCGGCGTCGCGTTGCTCGTTCGTGCCGTGAGTGGTGCGCAGCGGCACGAGCGCGGCGGTCAGCGAGGAGAGGTCGTCCTGCGCCGATCGCGCAGGGGTCGCGGCAAGGACGAGGACCAGCGGCAGCAGAATCGAAAGGAGACGCATCATGGCAGCCTGGTCCCGAGCGGAAGGCGCATCCTAGGCGCTTCGGTGCCGCCACGAAAGGACCGGCCTGGGGCGCATCGTTATCAAATCCGGCCGTTTTACCCCTTTGGCGTGCGTGCGAGCTTCGGGAATGTTGCCGGCCACAGCATCTATGCGCTGGAATTCGAGGGCGCGCCGTTCGTGCAGGGCTATGTTCTGGGAAGCAAGGCGCCGGTGTTGCGCGCGGCGCCGTGATCCGGCCGTGCGATCGCTGAGCGGCGGGGTTCAGCGGCGGGAACGCAAAGGGGGGCGTGAGGGTTAATGACGCCGCGGGGGTTCGACTGCGCGGCCTGCGGGCTGCGCCTTGGACCAGGAGACCTCAGATGAAGATCCGGCTTTTACCGTCCGCCTTGTGCGGACTGCTCGCCGCCACGGCCATGACCGGCCTGACGCCGGCGAGCGCGCAGGACTATCAGGACCAGCAGGAAGACATCATCGTCCATGGCCAATATGGCCGCTTGCCCGACAACGTCGAATCGCTGTCGCAGCATGTCAGCTATGCCGATCTCGATCTCAGCTACCCCGAGGACCGGCGCGAATTGCGGCACCGGATCAGCCTGACCGCGCGCTATCTCTGCGACCGGCTGGGCGAATCGGACAGCGCGACGAGTTTCACGCCTTCCTGCCGCGACGCGGCGGTGCGGGATGCGCTGCGGCGCGTCGGCACGATGGAGGCGCAATGGGCGCCGCGTGGATCGGCCTGGGTGGCGCCGGCGCGCTGGGAGGCGCCCTATCCAACGGCGTGGGAAAACCAATATCCCTGAGCCGTCTCGAGGCCGCTCGGCGGGGCGGCGGCGCTAGACTTTGGCGGAGAAGACCATCCGGCCGGGCCCGAGCCGTTCGAAGACCAGCGCCAGGTCTGCTTCGCCGACCGCGAAGCAGCCCTGGCTGCGGCCGAGCTGGCCATAGGTTTCGAGCATGTCGGGGTTGGCGTACCAGGCCGAGTGGATGACGATGGCGCGGTCCAGCGCGTTGCAGTTGGTCGGATCCAGGCCGATCAGCCGCTGCGACAGGCCATGCTTGCCGTCATAATATTCGTCGGTGAGGAAGGCGCCCTCCGACGAGGCGTTCGAGCCCTCGTCATTGGAGAATTGCTGCAGCCAGCCGGTGTGCAGCGGATCCGATCCGCTGCCATGCGCGACGCGCAGGGTGGTGGTGTCGCCGCTCGCGAGATCGACCAGATGGAAGCGCGGTTCGGCGGACGGGGCGGCGAAGTCGGCGATGGCCAGACGGTCGTGCAGCGGGATCGCATCGCCGTGCCGCGCCAGCGCGTCGATCGCCTGGGCGAGCAGCTCGGGACGCACCATGCGCGGGGAGGTCAGCGGCGCGGCGGCGGCGGCGGTCGCGCCGAAGACGCCGGGCACGAGGATCGCGGCGGTCAGCGCGCCCGCGACCTGCAATCCACCCCGCATCACCATGCGCCGCGACGGCGCCCCCAATTGTTCCAGCACGATCCCGCTCTCGCTCGACATTGCCCCGCCCCGATCTAGCAGATGTTGCCTAATCGCGCCTGAAGGAAGTTCCCGTATCCCGGGGGGTTTGTCACGCGGAATCCTCGTCTCGTCGCGTCGCACGGGCGCCGGATCGTCCCGTCCGGGGATTATGGGAACCGGCGCGGTCATGTCCGCCGGGCGCTGGCGATGTCGGACGGCGGGCAGATATGCTATGCTCATCGAGGCGCACCCGGGAGGGGAAGATGTCGGCTTGCGACGAAGAACCCTGCAAATCGCTGATCGACGATTATTGGGCGAAGACGATCATCGCCTCGGAGGCCGAGCTGGTGCTGCGGCTCCATTGCGACGTCTGGAAGGCCGCGCGGCGCGATTACTGGATGCTGTTCTCGATCTGGCTCGCAGTGTTCGCGCATGCGGTGGCGTGCGCCGCATTGCATTGGCCGCCGGTCGCCTGCGCGGCGCTGACCTGGGCGAGTTTCCTGCTGCTGTCGGCACTGATCGTCTGGGGCATCAGGATCCTGGGGCTGCGGCGGCTGGTGCGGGTGCATGAGGCAATCTGCCGGCGGCTTTATTCGGAGATGCTGTCGATCCGCCGGGCGATCGCGGTGCAATGCCCGCGCGAGTGCCAGCCCCAGGCGGTGAAGATCGAGTGCGGCTGCTGAGGGCGCCGCCCCGCGACGGTGACCGGTTAGCGCGATCTTAACCATGGCAACTTCATAGCCGCGGCAGGGGCGGCCGAAGCTTTTTCCGGCCCTTGCCGTCGCCGATCGGGAGGCCATGCACGTCCTTTTCTACCTGCCGGTGGTGACCCCCTGGTGGTTCGACGCGATCGTCGCACCGATCATCCGCATCATGGCGCGCGACGCGACCGTCAGCGTGCTGGTGCCGCCGCTGTGGCGCGGGACCGGCATCGGCCCCGAGCAGCTGACCGCCTGCGCCGACCTGGAGATGGTCGACTGGTATATTCTCGACGGCGAAGATCACCCCAAACTCCGCACCTCGGCAGCGGACGAGGCCGAGCTGATCGCGCTGGTCCGCGACATCGGCGCCGACCTGATCCTGTGCCGCAGCGCCGACCTGGCGACCCCTGAACTTTTCCCCGGCATCGTCCGCTTCATCATGGAGGGCGCGGCGCCGCCCTTCGCGACCGACCCGGCGACCGTCTGGCTGCCCGAGACCCTGTTCGACCATGGCATGATGCCGGCGATCGACCCGGCCGCGCGGGCGAGACTCGATGCGCTGTTCCGGCCGAGCTGGGACGAGGCGCGGGCGCGGTTCGGCGCGGCCGATCGCGACGGCTTCCTGGCGCAGGCGGGGCTGCCGCAGGGCAAGAGGCTGATCGGCCTGCCGCTCGAGTATGAGCATGAGGAGATGTTCTTCGGCCAGCATTACAGCTTCGCCAGCAATATCGACCTGGTGAACGCGATCGCCGACCAGCTCGACGACGACATGATCCTGGCCGTGACCAACCATCCGCTGAACGAGATGCATTGCGACAATGCGCCGCTCCATGCGGCGATCGCGGCGCGCGGCGGGACGGTACGGATGGTCCCCGCGATCGGCGCGCCGGGCGGGGCGACGATGATGCTGGCGCGTTACGGCGACGGCATGATCGTCGGCAACAGCAAGAGCTTCGGCGGCTGCGCCTTTTTCGGCACGCCGATGCTGCGGCTGTCGCGGTTCCGCACCGGCGGCTGGATGCACGCTTATGATGGCTTCGCCCCCTTTGCCGCCGATATCCGCGCGGGCATGGCGCGCGCCGCCGATCCGGCGGATGCGCTGAGCTGGTTCGCGCTGCACCTGATCGACCATGTGTTCGACCCGGCCACGCCCGGCCTGACCGCCGCCGACCTGATCGATCGCGTCACCCGCCCCGTCGACGAGAGGCGCTGGGAAGCCGGCGCGGCGCGACTTGCCGGGCACAGAATGAGCGAGGCCGCATGACCGCACCCCGCTCCCACGAAAGGCCATGCCATGTATGATCTCGCCGTCGTCGTGCCCGTCCGCAAGGGCAGCTCGCGCATCGCCAATAAATCCATGCTGCCGTTCGGCGATGCCGCCTCGCTGATCGAATGGAAGCTGAGCCAGCTCGTCACGGTGATCGATCCCGCGCGGATCTACCTGAGTTCCGAGGATGACGAATTCCTGGCGCTGGCCGATCGCTTCGGCGTGTCGCGGCACAAGCGCGCGATGCGGCTGGCGCTCGACCATGTCGCGCCGTTCCGCGACGTGATCACCGGCATCGTCCGCGACATCCCGCACGAGCATATCGCGTGGAGCACCGTGGTATGCCCGCTGATGGCGCCGCAGGAATATCTGAACGCATTCCGCCATTATCACGAGCAGGTGATCCTGGGGGAGCATGACTCGCTGGTCGGCGTGAACCTGCTCAAGGAATATTTCTGGGCGGAAGGGCGGTCGCTCAACTACCGGGCGACGCGCGATCACACGATCTCGCAGGAGCTGCCCGACTGGTTCAAGGTGACCAACAGCATCTATATGTGCGCGAAGCGCGAGATCCTGCGGCGCGAATATTTCATCGGCGACAAGCCGGTGATGGAGCCGCTGTCCAAGCTGGCCGGGGTCGATATCGACTATATCGAGGATTACCGGATCGCGCGGGCGCTGCACGCGGTTTACGCCGAGGACGGGCTCCATGCGGTCGATCCGGCGACGCTGATCGACTGGAGCCGCGACGCCTTTCCCCTGCCGATCGCGGTGTGACCGGCGGCGGGCGATCGCCGCCGCGCGGCGGGTTCAGCCATAGCCATTCAGCCATAGCCATGGCGCGTGCGCGGGAACAGCGGCACGGGGAGCGGTTTCGGGGCTGCGGGTTGTAACGGCGGCGGCGGCGGTGGTTTTGGTGGCGGCTGTTGAGGTTGGGGCGCAGGATCAGCCTGGGACTGCGGCTCAGGTTCGGGCTCGGGTTCGGGTTC
>NZ_JAQGLC010000254.1 GCF_028293085.1 Sphingomonas bacterium | reverse complement strand
CGGCATCCATATCGAAGGGCCGTTCCTGAGTGCCACGCGGCGCGGCATCCATAGCGCGGCGAAGCTGCAGCCGCTGCGGGACGACCATCTCGATCTGCTGGCCTCAGCGAAGCACGGCAGGACGCTCGTCACGCTCGCGCCCGAATGCGCCACGCCCGACCAGATTGCGCGGCTCGTCGCCCGGGGCGTGATCGTCGCCGCCGGCCATTCGGACGCGCCCTATGAAACGGTGCGCGCGGCGATCGATGCCGGCCTGTCGGGCTTCACCCATTTGTTCAACGCGATGTCGCAGCTCGCCAATCGTGCGCCCGGCATGGTCGGCGCGGCGCTCGAGGACGATGCGACCTTTGCCGGGATCATCGCCGACGGCCACCATCTCCATCCCGCCACGCTCAGGGTCGCGGTGCGCGCCAAGGGTTCGCACCGGCTGATGCTGGTCACCGATGCAATGCCGAGCGTCGGCACCGACTCGCCGAGCTTCATGCTCCAGGGGCGCGAGATCTGGCGCGACGGCGATACGCTGCACGGTGCCGACGGCGTGCTCGCCGGATCGACGCTGACCATGGCCGGCGCGGTCAGAGGCATGATCGAGCAGGGCCGCGTGCCGCTGCGCGATGCCGTGGCGATGGCGTCGGCGACGCCGGCGGCGTTCCTCGGCATCGCCGGTCGAACGGGGATCATCGCGGCGGGCATGCGCGCCGACCTCGTCCTGGTCGACCGGGACTTCGCGGTGCACGAGACCTGGATCGGCGGCCAGCCCAGCGATGCGCTGAGCCGGGCAGCCTAGACGAGACCACCCCTCACCGTTCGAAAAAAATGGGCGCCGCGTCGATTCAACCATCGCGAAAGATATGGGACTGTACGCGCGGACGGGGTGCTGTGCCGACCCTTTCCCGCTCTTTCACATGACCGGAAAATGTTGGACGACCGCCTCGCCCTGTTATGGCGAACCGTCGCCCTGTTATTCGCCCTGTTCCGCGTATTTTTCACCCTGTTATGCGATAACAGGGCGAACGACTCACAAGTCACTGAAAAAACGCGATTATTTTGCCAGGAAAATCCAACATAACAGGGCGAGAAAAAATAAGATGCCGATAACAGGGCAAAACAGGGCAACGCCCGAGTCGTTGTTGGAGTCTCCTCAGCGCCCCATCATCTGGGCGATCTGGCGCCGCAGCCGCGCCTTGCTCTCCTCGCCGAGCTCCCCGCGAATGCCGCGTCGCTCGACAGGAATGTGATCGGTGGGCGGGCCGAACACGACATGCTCGAACATCGCGCGCCACGCGTCGCGCTGGTTCTCCGGCAGGCCCGAAAAAGCCAGCATGGCGTGGATCATCGCGTCGATCGGCGCGAGCCCCGGCTGGGGCGGTGGGGCCTCGTTCCACCAGTAATTGACCAGGATGCTCACCGGATCGAGCGAGCGCACATGGTGCCACCACATATGCGGGATGAAGATCGCGTCGCCCGGCGCAAGCTCCGCGACCCCCGCCTGAGCCATCGCCCCGGCCGCCAGCGGGAAGCGCGCCAGATCGGGCGCGTCGGGATCGACCAGGCTGACCGGCGTGCCCGCCGGCGTGAACTCGAACGGGCCGATATAGAGATTGCCGACCTGATCGGGCGGAAACAGCGTGAAGCGGCGGCGTCCCGCCATCACCACCGCGATATTGCTCGTCATGTCGTGATGAGTCGCGACCCGCACGCGATTGCCGATCCAGATCCGCGGCGCGACATCGGCCGGCACGAGATCGAGGTGGTTCTCCGCCGTGAAGCCCGGCAGCGCCTCGTCCACGGCCACCGCCTGCGCCGCGATCGCCGGCGGTTCGGACTCGGCGGCGGCCGCCCCCAGCCGCGCGAACAGGGAGGCGAGCGTGCCGGTCTCGCGCGTGAAGTTCAGCGCGGTCAGGTCTGGCGTATAAGCGAGCCATCCCTGTGCCGCGGGGGGCGCTATCGCGATGCCGATCGCCCCGCCGGTATCGAAGCGCGCGAGATAGGCGGCCGGATCCTCGGCGCGTACCGCCGGCCAGTGCGCCGCAAGCCCGCGCAGGATCGCCGGCTCGGCCCGCGTCCGCAGATCGGGCAGGGCGTCCGGCGCGATTTCCTCGATGTCCATGCGATCGATATGCACGCAAAGCCGCGATTGCAGCAACAGCCGGCCGTCGCTCAGAGCATGTCGAGCGCCACCCGGCCGCGCGGGGCGGGAAAGGCAGCATCGAGCCGCGCCAGCACATCCGCTTCCAGCATGACATCGGCCGCGGCGCCGTTCTCGCGGGCATGCGCGACACTGCCGGCCTTGGGGATCGCGATCATGCCCGGCTGCCGCAACACCCAGGCGAGCGCGGTCTGGGCGGGCGTCAGGCCGATGTCCGCGGCGATCCCGACAAGCGCATTGTGGCGGACCAGCCGGCCCTGCTCGACCGGGCTGTACGCCATCGCCGGCATGGCATGCTCGCCGAGCCAGGGCAGCAGATCATGCTCGGGCCCGCGGCGCGTGAGATTGTAGAGGATCTGGTCGGTAGCACACCCCTCCCCGCCCGCCTCGACCAGCTCGGCCATGTCGTCGGTGTCGAGATTGCTGACGCCCCAATGGCGGATCTTCCCCGCATGCTGCAGCGCCTGCATCGCCTCGACCGTTTCGCCGAGCGGCACGCGCCCGCGCCAGTGGAGGAGATAGAGGTCGATCCGGTCGGTGCCGAGCCGTTCCAGGCTCGCCGCGCACGCCTGTGGCAACCGATCGCGCGAGGCGTTCTGCGGATAGGCCTTGCTGACGAGGAAGACGCGGTCGCGGATGCCGGCGATCGCCTCGCCCACCAGCTCCTCGGTCGCCCCGTCGCCATACATCTCGGCCGTATCGATCAGCGTCATGCCCAGCTCGACCCCGGCGCGCAACGCCGCGATCTCGCCGGCGCGGCGATCGGATCGCTCGCCCATCAGCCACGTCCCCTGGCCGAGACAAGGGACCTGTTCGCCCCCGGGCAGCGTGACGGTGCGCATCTCGTGTCTCCTCGGCGGTTACCGAACCCGTTCAACGCGCCCGCGACCGATTCGTCACGCAGCTGACGCGATATCCGTCCAGCCGCGCTCGATCCTTTTGTCCGGATAGCCGAACACAAAGAAATTGCCGCCGCCCGAGCCCGGCTGATCGAGCTGGCGACTGATCGGCAGATGCTGGAGCGCGCCGAGCAGCAACGCGCCCACCCCGCCATGCGCGACGATCGCCAGGTCGCCGCCCAGGTCATGTCCGGCGGCGAGCCGGTCGACGACGGCCACGATGCGATCCTGCGCATCCACGGCGCGCTCCCACCCTTCGACGCTGTCATGCGGATGGGCGAAGAACCGGTCCGCCATCAGCTGGAATTCGGGCGGCGGCAGGAAGCCGGTCGCCGACCGGTCATTCTCGTGAAGCTGCTCGTCGATCGCGGCGCGCAAGCCCAGCCGCCCGGCCAGGATCGCCGCGCCCTCCACCGCCTTGGTCTCGGCGCTCGACCAGATGGCGGTGATGTTCCCGAGATCGGCCCTGCGGCAAAAGGCGTTCATGCGGTCGATCCCGACGGGCGACAGGGACCATGCGGGCACCGGCTTCGTCGGGTCGATGATCACCTCCGGATGGGTGATGAACCAGATGCGCGCGGGCGATCCTGAAGGCGGATTTGTCATGCTGGTCCTGACGCTTCCCGTTCGGCGGCCTCGCATCGGCCGGGCGACGTCGCCGGGCACGCCCCGTCAGGCGCTGCCCGGCCCGGCCAGATTTTCTAGCGATTTCGGGAAACCGCCGGAAGCCCCCGATGCTCGCATTGACAATGTCGCTGATATTAATATGATCAATGTGACAAGTACCCCTTCATAGGAAAGGGGACATTGGAAGGGGAGGTTTCGATGCGGGTGATGAGCTGCGTCCTGATGGCAGGCGTAAGTGCGCTGGGCCTTTGCGCCATGGCGAGCGGGGCGACCGCCCAGACCGTCGATCGCACTGCCGAGGATCCTGCAGCGGCCGGAACGGCTGCCCAGGCCAGCGCGGGCGGCGACTCCGTCCAGGATGACGCGGCCAAGGACATTGTCGTCACCGGCGTGCGCGCCAGTCTTCGCGACGCGCTGGCGGTCAAACGCGCCAGCGACCTGATCAGCGACAACATCTCCACCAAGGATATCGGCCAGCTGCCCGACGTGACCATCGCCGAGGAGCTCAACCGCCTCCCCGGCGTGAACACCACGCGCGATCGCGGCAATGCCAGCCAGGCCTCGGTTCGCGGCCTCGGCCCGCGTTTCGTGTTCGGCCTGGTCAATGGCCGCGAGGTCGCTTCGTCCGAGCCGTCGCAGGACGTGCGCTGGGAAGTCTATCCGTCGGAGGTCCTGTCGGGCGCGCAGGTCTACAAGACGCAGGATTCGGCGCTGGTCCCTGGCGGCATCGCCGCGACGATCGATATCCGCACGCTGAACCCGCTCGATTATACCGGCCCCGCGTTCAACGTGCGGTTCGGCCCGACCTATAATGAAAGCGGCGAGGCGCTGCCGCATTACAGCCCCTGGGGCTATCGCGGCAGCATCGGCTATATCGCCCACCTCACCGACAATCTGGCGATCGCGCTCGGCGCGAGCATCCAGAAGGAGAAGAACGGCTCGACCGATTTCCGCACCTTCTCCTGGAACACGCCCGACAATGCCGGCACCGGCAATACCGGTGACCTGAACGGCGACGGCCGGCCCGACAACACCACCTACGGCCTGGTGACCGAGGTCAAGGAGACGCAACAGGACCGCCAGGCCTATGTCGCCAATATCGGCTGGAAGCCGACCGACGAGCTGACCATCAACTTCGACTCGCTCTATTCGAAATACACCATCACCGACGAAGGCTTCCAGACCTGGTACGGCAACAACATCCTGGGCAATTGGCAGAACGGCAACGCCTCGATCTACAACGCGCCAGGCAACACCTATCAGATCGTCAACGGATCGGTCGTCGCGGCGACGCTGAAGAATTCCTACCCGAATTATCAGAGCGAGATCAGCCGCTACAAGGAGAAGCACGAGCTCTACGTGTTCGGGCTCAACACCAAATGGGAGCATGACGGCTGGGAAGCAGCGCTCGATCTCTCCCATTCCGAGGCCAAGCGGGTCAATCAGTGGCGCGCAATCTACCTCGAGACCAAATATGCGACGGACCTGACCTATGACCTGCGCGCGGGCCAGCCGCCCTCGGCGGTGCTGACGGGCGGCGACGTCTCCAACCCGGCTAACCAGGCGGCGACGCCGGGCAACGACCCCAGCTTTAACGGCCGCGACGGGCAGAGCGCCGGGCCGGAGCAGACCAACGACCGCATCTCGGCCGCGACGATCAGCCTGAAGCGCGACCTGGGCGACGGCTTCTTGAAATCGGCCGAGGTGGGCGGGCGCCTGTCCGACCGGATGAAGCGGCACAGCACCTTCCAGTATAATCTGTGCGCGGGATCGACCACGAGCGGCATCTGCGATGCGTCCGCGCATCGCATCAGCCTTGCCGGTGCCGGGCTGGAGGCGTTCAACGCCGAGGGCTTCACCGCGCCGCCGGTGATCTGGGGCGATTTCGACCGGATCTTCCCGATGGTCTATCCGAACTCGTCGATCCCCGCGGGCTCGGAGCAGTTGCTCCAGCACACCTCGGTCGGCGAGAAGACCGTGGAAGGCTATGCCAAGCTGAGCTTCGGCACGGATCTGGGCAGCGTGCCGATCAACGGCTCGATCGGCGTCCGCGTGGAACATGTCACGACGCGGAGCACGGGCTATCAGCAGATCGGCGGCGCGGCGCCGTCACCGATCGACGTCAGCAATCGCTATACCGAGATACTGCCCTCGCTGAACGTGACCATGCACCTGACCGACGATCAGCTGCTGCGCCTTGGCGCGAGCATCGGTATCTCGCGGCCGCCGCTCGAGGCGCTCGTCACCGGCTTCGTGCTCAACCCGATCGTTGTGGGCAGTCCGGCCACGGGTGGCGGCGGCAATCCGTTCCTGAAGCCGTTCCGCGCCAAGCAGCTCGATCTGTCCTACGAGAATTATTTCGGGCCGGAATCGCTCTTCGCCATCGCGCTTTACTACAAGCATCTGGACAGCTTCATCGGAACGAGCAGCTCGCTCCAGACGATCAACGGCACCCAGTACATCATCAGCGGCGTGAACAACGGCAAGGGCGGCGATCTCGGCGGGGCCGAAGTCACTTTCCAGACTCGGCTGTCCTTCCTGCCCGGCCCGCTCAAGAATCTCGGGGTCTATGCCAATTATGCGCGGGTGGAATCGAACATCCACGAGTTCGCGCCGGCGAGCAATCCGTACCCGATGGTCGGCGTCGCCAAGAACACCGCGGAGTTCGACACCTATTACAGCGCCGGCGGGTTCGAGGCGCGGGTCGCGCTCAAATACCACTCGCCCTTCACCGTCGCGCCGACCTGGGTCGGCACCGTGCTGAAGGGGCTGGCGGCGGAGACGACGCTGGATGCGAGCATCTCCTACCAGATCACCAAGGCGATCGGGCTGCGGCTGCAGGCGCGCAACATCACCAACGAGCGGGCCCGGCTGAGCTCCGACAATAATATCCAGGATCTGTCGAACGACGGCGGCTACCAGGTCTATGGCCGGTCGTATCTCGCGGACGTTTCGTTCAAATTCTGAGCGGGGTCGGCCGTGACGCACCGTGCGTCACGGCCGTTCGCCGAACGATCAACTGCGACGGCCGAGATCGCCGGGGCTGACCCGGCTCTCGGGATCTGCGCTCTTCTCCGCCTCTTCGATCAACACCATCACGTCACTGATGATCGCAAACATCGCGGCATGCGCCTCGCTCGGCTTGCCGGCCTCGATCGCATCCAGCACCGCGCGGTGCGCGGGCAGGCTGGCGCTGCGGCCCTTGAAACGGTTGGTGAAGCGGATCGAGGTGCGCAGCGCGGTCGTGACGACTTCCTCGAACTGCTCGAAGAACGGATTGCCCGACGCGCGCAGGATCGCGATATGGAAAGCGATATCCGCCTCGAGCGGATCGCCGTCGCCCTCTTCCGCCGCGCACATCCGCTGAAAGCCCGTCGCGATCAGCGCCTTGCGCGCCGGATCGGCGTTGCGGGCGGCGAGATGCGCGGCGGAGGGCTCGATCGCCAGGCGCAGCTCGCTGAAATGGCGCAGCAGCCCGAGCGAGAATTTACGCTCGAGCAGCCAGCGCAGCACGTCGGTGTCGAACAGGTTCCAGGAGGCCGGCGGCTCGACGATCGTGCCCTGGCGCGGGCGCGAGGAGAGCAGGCCCTTGGCGGTCAGCATCTTGACGGATTCGCGCGTGACCGACCGGCTCACGCCGTGCTGGGTGGTCAGCTGCGCCTCGGTCGGGAAACGCTGATTGTCATAGGCGCCGGTCACGATCGCGCGGCCCAGGGCGTCGAGCATGCCATGGGTGAGATTGCGTCCCAGTGACGTGCGGATATCGCTTGGGTCGTCGGTCATGATTCCCTGCTCGCTCATTCCGCTGCGGTCGACAAGGATTTTGCCGTATCGCCCCGGACGGTGCGCCACACCTCCAGCAACTGCCTCGCCTTGCCTGCCACCGTCGCTGCGTCGTCGCCCGGCCGGTACAGCGCCCCACCGACGCCGATCCCTTCGGCCCCTGCCGCAAGCCAATCGCCGAGATTGTCGGCGCCCGTGCCCCCGACCGCCCAGAGCCGCACCGTGCGTGGCACCACGTCCAGCATCGCCTTCAGATAGGCCGGACCAAGCGCATTGGCGGGAAACAGTTTCAGCCGTCGCGCGCCGGCGGCAATGGCGCGGAACGCCTCGCTTGGCGTGACGAAGCCCGGCATCACTTCAAGGCTCAACGCCACGCCGCGTCCGATCACCTCAGGATCGGTGTTCGGCGTGACCATGATGCGGCCGCCGCTACGCGCCAACGCCTCGACGCTGGCGACATCGAGCACCGTGCCGCCGCCGATCAGCGCCCGATCGCCGAGCGCCGCCTGGATCGCGGCGATGCTGTCGAGCGGATCGGGCGAATTGAGCGGCACCTCGATCAGGCGGATGCCGGCCTCGACCAGAGCGGTGGCGATCCCGACCGCCTCGTCCGGGCGCACGCCGCGCAGGATGGCGACAACCGGCGGCGCGCCATCGTCCAGCAAATCGTCGATCGTCATGAATCCTGCTCCGATAAGGTCAGACCGGCGAGTGCGCAGCGATCGCCGTCAAGAAGGTTGGCGATCAGGCCGCGCCGCGCCATCGCCTGGTCATACCGCTCGACCAAGATGGGGTCCCCGATCAGGCTGACCCTGTCCTGTGGCGCAAACAGGTCGAGCGCCTCGCCGATCTCGCGGCCGATGATCAGCCCCGACAGGAAACCGCGCGCCCAGGCCGGCGAGCGATCCGCGCGCAATTGCGCGCTGCGCGCCTCGAACAGGGCCCCGAGCAGGATCGCGCTGTCGGCTCGGGCAAGGCCGTGCGCGAACCCGTGCGCCTCGTCGGCGTCGCTGCCCTCGCCATTGCCCGCGCGCGTCAGCGTCGAGTGATCGGACAGGAGCGCGAACAATTCACCCGTCAGGAAAGTGCGGAAGGTGACGATATGGCCGTCCTCGACCACCACCCATTTGCTGTGCGTGCCAGGCAGCACGAGCACATGGCGGCCGCGGCCGAGCGCGGGATCGAGCGCGACGGCGCCGAAGATCTGCGTCTCCTCGCCGCGCATGACATCGGGAACCCCCGCCGCATCGCTGCAGGCGAGCCCCGGAAGGATCGTCACCACGTCGTCGTCGAGCATGGCCGAGGCCGCGCCCGCACGCCAGGTCCGCGCGTCGGCGGGGCAATCGGCATAGGGCACCTCGATCCAGCCATTGCGCGAACCGACCATGCCGCACAGCCGGATCGCCTTCGGCGCGCCGTCGCCGCGCCACGCGGCGAGCGCCTGGCGCAACACCTCTTCCGGCGGCGCGGGCAGCGCCGCGATACCAGGCCCTTCACGACGGTCGACGACCTTGTCCGCTTCGATCCGGAACAGGCGCAGCCGGCTCGTCCCCCAATCGCCGATCACAGAATAGCGCATCATCGCGCCATCCTGACCTGCGCGGTGGGAAGACCGGGCGCGTCCATCTCGAAGGCGAACAGCCCGCCGGCAAGCGGCTGATCGGCCAGTTCGGCTTCCGACAGGCCGATCCGCGCTGTGGTGACGAAGGCAGTGCGCAGGTCGTCGCCGCCGAACGCGATCTTGGTCACATTGGCGCAAGGCAGTGCCACGCGCGCGATCAGCGCCCCGTCCGGGGCATAGCGCCGTACCTGCCAGCCGCCCCAGAGCGCGACCCACAGACATGCTTCGGAATCGATCGTCACGCCGTCGGGCGTACCATCCTCCTCGGCGATGGTCGCGAAGATCTCGCCATCGGCCAGCCGGTCTCCGTGCGCGATGTCGAAGCGCCAGATCGTTCGTTCGAGCGTGTCGACATGGTAGAGATAATGCCCGTCCGGGCTGATCGCCGGCCCGTTGGTGATGACGCTCTCGCCGCCCATGGCTCGCACGCTCCCGCGGCCGAACAGATGGACCGCCCCCGTCCGCTCGGTCTCGCCATCGTCCATCGTGCCGAACCACAAGCGACCCGCCGGGTCCACCACGGCGTCGTTGGTCCGGTTGGTGGCGGGCATCGCGACACGCGCCACCGGTTCGCCGAGAATGCCATCGCGCAGCGGCCTGATCATATCGCGGTTGCCGACCAGCAGGCTGCCATCATC
>NZ_JAQGLC010000232.1 GCF_028293085.1 Sphingomonas bacterium | reverse complement strand
GAGCGCGCGGGCGGCAAGGCATATGAGAAGGCAAGTCCCGAGCAACCGAGCCTGTTGTGAGCAAGAACGCCATGCTGATGTCGAATACCGATCGCCCCGCGCGGCTCCACTATATGGCCAATGGCTTTCGGGTGCTGTCGACCGGCGATCATGTCGTCTGCGCGGTCTCCGGCACGCGGATCGCGCTTGAGGATCTGCGCTACTGGAGCGTTGCCCGGCAGGAGCCCTACGCCACTCCCGAACTCGCGATGCAGGCGATGGCGCCGCTATGAAGCGGCTTCGGCGCTGGACGGTGGGGAGCGCCGCGCTGATGCTACTCGGAAGCTGCACTACGACGCCGGCCCCGCGGCCCAACATCCAGCCCGTCGTGTCGACGACGCGCCCGGCGCCGCCGATCCCGCAGCCGCGCCGCGCGCCGGTCCGGGCGAGCTTCAGCTATTCGGGCGGCATGATCCAGGGCGGTATGGTGATCGGCATCGCGCCGGCGGGCACCAGCCTGCTCGCCTTTGACGGCGCGACCGTGCCGGTCGCGCCCGACGGCCGCTTCCTGATCGCGTTCGATCGCGATGCGAAGCCGACGGCATCGCTGGTCGCGACGCTGGAGGACGGCCGCGAGGTCCGCGACACGCTGACGATCGCGCCGCGCGCCTGGGATATTTCGAAGCTCGACAGCGTGCCCAAATATCCCGTGCCGTTGCCCGAGTTCGAAAGGGTCCGTCCCGCCGAACTTGCGCAGATCAACGCGGCGCGGCGGATCGTCACCGATGCGGACGGCTGGCGGCGCCCCTTCATGTGGCCGGTGCTGGGGCGGATCTCGACGCTGTTCGGGTCGCAACGCATCTACAAGAATGGCGAGGCCGGCGCCTATCATAGCGGGATCGACATCGCCCGCCCGACCGGGACCGTGGCGCTGGCGCCCGCCGACGGGGTCGTCATCCTCGCGGCCGATCACCCCTTCACGCTGGAGGGGAATCTGCTGATGATCGATCACGGCATGGGCCTGAATACCGCCTTCCTCCATCTGTCGCGGATCACCGTCCATGTCGGCGAGCGCGTGCGGCGCGGGCAGCCCGTGGGCCTGGTCGGCATGACCGGCCGGGCCTCGGGGCCGCATCTCCACTGGAGCCTGAAGTGGCGCGATTCCCGCATCGATCCGTTGCTCGTCGCCGGTCCGATGCCCGTCGCCCAATAAGCGGCTAACCCCTTCGCATCCGCAGCAAAGTCGCGTTCGATACCGGCCCGATGCTGCCGAAACGCGTCAGTTCTGTGTCTTTTTGGATACAGATCGGGCGAAAGCAGCGCAGCGAAGATGAATGCCACCTTTACAGTCGGGGGCGCCTTGTCCAATCACTCGCCCATGTCTCTGGGGGCCGTATTGCGTGCGGTCGATGGGGGCTTGGCAACCACCCTACCGAATCGCAAGCATGCGAACGGAGGGGTCAAGCGAGGGAAAAATTCCGTGACCAATCCGTATAATTTCGCGCATAAGGCGCGTCTGCTCGCCACCGCGGCACCGTTTGCTTTCGTTCTCGCCGCGAGCCCCGCGTTCGCGCAGACAGCACCTGCTGCTCAGGCTCAGGCAACCATCCCGGCACAGGAGGCTGATGACGCCGGCGCCCCCGACATCGTCGTCACCGGCACCCTGTTCCGCCGCACCGACACCGAGACGCCGTCGCCCGTCACCGTCCTGAAGGCGGAAGACCTTGAGAAGCGCGGCATCAACACGGTTGCGGAAGCGGTTCAGCGCCTGTCGTCCAACGGCTCGGGCGCGATCACCCAGGGCTGGAACAACGGCAGCAACTTTGCGACCGGCGCTAACGCCGTTTCGCTGCGCGGCCTGACCGTCCAGTCGACCCTGACGATCTTCGACGGCCTGCGCATGGCGCCATATCCGCTGGCGGATGACGGCCATCGCAACTTCGTCGATCTGAACACGCTGCCTGACGCCGTCGTTGACCGCATCGAAGTGCTGAAGGACGGCGCCTCGTCGACCTATGGCGCCGACGCGATCGCGGGGGTGGTCAATGTGATCATGAAGAAGGAAGTCACCGGCTTCCACCTGAACGGCTCAGCCGGCATCTCCGACAAGGGCGACGGGGCTGAGCAGCGCTTCGACGCGACGGTCGGCTATGGCAGCCTGAGCGAGCAGGGCTTCAACGTCTATATCAGCGGCGAATATCAGAAGAACGACGTGATCATGGCACGCGAGCGCGCCTATCCGTTCAACACCGCCGACCTCAGCAAGCTGTGCGCCCCCGGTTCCACGGTGAACTGCCTCACCAACGGCGTCCAGTTCGGCATCAACGCCGATGGGACGCTCGGTGCCGGTACCACGACGACCGCAAACCTTGTTGCGCCGGGTAACGCCGCCGGCGGCCGACTCGGCGCATACCAGCTGCTCAATACCACGCTGGGTTGCGCCGTTGCGCCGGGGCTTTCGCCGATCACGCTCAATCCTTTGCAGCAGCGCAACAATAACACCAACGTGGCTGCAGCCAACGTTTTCCAGGCGAACCAGTGCCAGCAGGATCTGCGCGCACAATATTCGACGATCCAGCCCTCGCAGCAGCGCTACGGCGGTTCGATGCGCTTCACGGCCAATATCGGCGACAAGGCGCAGGCCTATGCCACCGCCAGCTATTATGACGTGAAGAGCACCACCACGGCGTCGCCGCTGGCTTGGGCCAGCTCGACCACGGCACCTCGTCAGGTGACGCTGAGCCCGGTCCTTCTGCCGGTTTATGTTTGCGCCGCTGGCGTTGGCACCATTACCGGCAACGTCAACATCAGCACCGGCTGCACCGCGGCAAACGGCACGCTCAACCCGAACAACCCGTTCGCCGCAGCGGGCCAGACTGCCATCCTGCGTGGTCGTTTCAACCAGGATCGTGTCCTGACCAGCGACGCGCGGTCGCTGCGTGGCGCCCTTGGCATCAACGGCAGCTTCGGGGATAGTTGGACCTATTCGGCGGACTTCACGATCTCGAACGTGAAGTTGGCGATCATCTCGAAGAACTACATGATCCCGCAGCGTCTCGCCGACGTCATTGCGAACGGCACCTATAACTTCGTCGATCAATCGAAGAACAGCCAGGCGATCCGCGATTACATCGCGCCGGTGAATAAGAACATCTCCAACTCGGATCTCTGGCAGGGCCAGGCCAATATCGGCCGCAACCTGTTCGATCTTCCGGGCGGGCCGCTCCAAGCGGCAGTCGGCGTTTCCTATCGACATGAGTCGATCGACAATCCGAGCGCCAACCCCGACAATATCCAGCATCCCTACGATCGTTACTACACGATCAACGCGGTGGGTGCCATCGGCAGCCGTAATGTGAAGTCGGCCTTCTTCGAAATCAACGCGCCGATCCTCGACGTGCTCGAGCTCAACGGTTCGGGCCGTTATGACGATTATTCGTCGGGCCAGAAGAACTTCTCGCCGAAGATCGGTGCGAAGTTCACGCCGATCAAGCAGATCGCCGTCCGCGGCACCTTCTCGAAGGGCTTCCGCATCCCGAGTTTCAACGAAGCTTATGGCTTGCCGACGACTGGCTTCAGCCAGGCGCAGGTTGATTGCGGCACGACTGCGAACCCGGGGACGTTGGCGGCCTATTGCAAGACGCACTCGCCTGACGGGACGCTTGCGAATGCGAATGCCTATGTGACGGCGCCTTATTCGTTGGGCACCACGCTGACGGGCAACCCGTCGCTGAAGCCGGAAAAGTCGACCAGCTTCACGGCAGGTATCGTGGTCGAGCCGATCCGCGGGCTCAGCTTCACCGTCGATTACTTCAACATCGAAGTGAAGAACCTGGTGTCGCAGGTGTCGCCGACTGATCGTCAGGCAGCGATCACGCAATATTACACCCAGAACGGCGTGGTGAACATTCCGGGCATTACCGTGACCCAGAACGTTCCTGACGTGCAGTTCCCGAACGCGCTGCCGTTGCTGGGTACGATCAACGCGTCGTACAACAACGCCGGTAAGGAGAATGTGTCGGGTCTGGATCTGGGTGCCAACCTCACGCTTCCGATCACCGGCGGTCTCACGCTGCGCAGCTCGTTCGATGCGACCTACCTGATCAAGTACACGCTGACCCGCGTGGATGGTTCGGTCGAGCGTTATGACGGCACGCTGAGCCCCTGCGACTACACGTCCTGCTCCGGTTCGCCGAAATGGCGTGGTTCGTGGCAGAACACGCTGGAATTCGGCAATGCCAGCATCACCGGCACCGACTACTACACCAGCGGCTATAACCTCGCCGAGGTCGATTACGGCGGCAGCCCTGCCGACTGCGTTGGCAACACGATACTCAGCGCCGGTGCGCCTTACTTCAAGAACACGGCGATCCCGGCGGCCTGCTCGGCCAAGGCGCAGTGGAACTTCGATCTGTCGGCTCAGGTGAAGGTCGCGGACAAGTTCACGCTCTATATCAACGCGCTGAACGTGTTCAACATCGCGCCGGTCTATGATCCTGCGGCGGCCTATTCGCTGTATCAGTACAACCCGGCTTGGGGTCAGGCGAACATCATCGGTCGCTACTTCCGCGTCGGCGCGAAGGTCGATTTCTAGAACTCAAATCCTCTAGGGGATAAGCTGGGGCGGCTCTTCGGAGCCGCCCCTTTTTTGTCCGTCGCTCTCAGCTCACGACGAGTTCCAGCTTCCCGTCGCCCTCGTCGACATGCACGGTCGCGCCGTCCTTCACGTCGCCGCGCAGAATCAGGTCCGCCAGCGGATCCTGCAGATAGCGCTGCACGGCCCGCTTCAATGGCCGCGCGCCATAGACCGGATCATAGCCGACCCGCCCCAGCCAGGCCCGCGCCCCGTCGGTCAGCTCCAGCGTCACCTTGCGGTCGGCGAGCAGCTTCCGGACGCGCGAGACCTGGATATCGACGATCGGCGCCATCTCGCTCTGGCCGAGGCGGTGGAACAGGATGATTTCGTCGAGCCGGTTGAGGAATTCGGGGCGAAAATGCCCGCGCACGATCTCCATCACCTGCGGCTCGACCGACGATACGTCCTGCCCGTCGGCCAAAGTCGACAGATATTGGCTGCCGAGGTTCGAGGTGAGGATGATCAAGGTGTTCGAGAAATCGACCGTGCGGCCCTGCCCATCGGTCAGCCGCCCATCGTCGAGCACCTGGAGCAACACGTTGAACACGTCGCCATGCGCCTTCTCGACTTCGTCGAACAGGATGACCTGATAGGGTCGCCGCCTGACCGCTTCGGTCCGCACGCCGCCTTCCTCATAGCCGACATAGCCGGGAGGCGCGCCGATCAGCCGCGCGACCGCGTGCTTTTCCATGAACTCGCTCATGTCGATGCGCACCATTGCGGAGGGATCGTCGAACAGGAATTCGGCGAGCGCCTTGGTCAGCTCGGTCTTGCCCACGCCCGTAGGGCCGAGAAACAGGAACGAGCCCAGCGGTCGGTTCGGTTCCTGCAGCCCGGCGCGCGCGCGGCGCACGGCGGTGGAGACGGCGCGCACCGCCTGGCTCTGCCCGATCACGCGCTTGCTCAGCGCCTCTTCCATGTTGAGCAGCTTGGCGCGCTCGCCCTCGAGCATCCGGTCGACCGGAATCCCGGTCCACCGCGCGACGACCCCGGCGATATCCTCGGCGGTCACTTCCTCGCGCAGCATGGCGTTGCCGGCCATGGCTTCGGCTTCGGCGAGCTGCTTCTCGAGTTCGGGGATCCGCCCGTAGGAAAGCTCCCCGGCCTTGG
>NZ_JAQGLC010000224.1 GCF_028293085.1 Sphingomonas bacterium | reverse complement strand
GCTCGATGAAGCGATGCGCGCGGAAGACCCGCTGATCGTCGCCGCCCGCGACGAGGGCCAGCGCCATGGCCGATTCCCCGAACATGGCGACCTGCTCGATCGCTGGATCGCGCCGCTCTTCACGGGCGACGCACCCGCCCAGGCGCGCCTGCGCCTCGCCGCCTGCCTGCTCGCCGATGTCGGCTGGCGCGCCAATCCCGAATTCCGCGCCGAACGCGGCGTCGAGATCGCCCTGCACGGCAATTGGGTCGCGATCGACGCCGCGGGCCGTGCGATCATCGCGCAGACCCTGTTCACCAGCCTCGGCGGCGGCACCACTATCCCCGCGCCGCTGGATACATTGGCGTCGCCTGCGGATCTGAAGCGCGCGATCGCCTGGGGCCTCGCCATGCGGCTGGGCCAGCGCTTGAGTGGCGGTCTTGCCGGCCCCTTGCGCCGCTCGCGCCTCACCGACGATGAGGAGGTCGTGACGCTTCACGTGACGCCAGACGATCTCGCCCTTTACGGGGAGGCGGTCGAGCGCCGCCACGGCGCGCTCGCCTCCGCTCTTGGCAGGAAGCCGATCGTCACCGCCTGAGAGTTGACTTCATGCGAGTCGCGCGAAGTTGAGACGGACGCGAAAACGGCTGCTTAAATGACATCCTCGGTCCGCGTCATCTTGAGCTTGCCGTTGATCACCGTGAACCCCAGCCGCCCCTCGACCAGATCGAGCGCGTCGCGTCCGAATTGCTCGAAGCGCCAGCCTTCCAGGATCGACAGTCCCTCGCGCTGACCGGCGGCAAGCGCTTCCAGATCCTCGCTGCGCCCCAGCAGGCGGGACGCGACGTCGATCTCCTTCGAGCGGATCTTGAGCAGCAGCTTGAGCAGGTCGGCGACCAGCGCGCCGTCCTTGCCGAGGCCCGGCTTGCGGTCGTCACGCGCCGGCATCTCCTCCGCGGTCATCGGCACCGCGGCCTCCAGCGCCGCCATCAGCCGCGCGCCGATATCGTTCCCCGCCCAGGTGGCGGAAAGCCCACGCACCTTTGCCAGATCGGCCTGCTTGCGGGGCGCATGACCGGCCAGGTCGGCCAGCGTCTCGTCCTTGACGATCCGGCCACGTGGCAGGTCCTTGTTGCGCGCCTCGATCTCGCGCCAGCGCGCCAGCGCCTTCAGCCGCCCGAGCACCTCGGGCTTGCGCCCGGCGATCCGCACGCGCTTCCAGGCTTCCTCGGGATCGTTCGCGTAATTGGCGGGATCCCCGACACGCTCCATCTCCTGATCCAGCCAGGCGCCGCGACCGGTCTTGCGCAGCCGCTCCAGCATCTTGGGGAAGATCTTGGCGAGATGAGTCACGTCGCCGATCGCATATTCGATCTGCCGCGAATCGAGCGGGCGCCGGCTCCAGTCGGTAAAGCGCGCGCCCTTGTCGACCACGATGCCGAGATAGGCATCGACCAGGTTGGAATAGCCGACCTGCTCGCCCTGGCCGAGCGCCATCGCGGCGATCTGCGTATCGAACAGCGGGAAGGGGGTCTTGCCCGTGAGATTGTAGATGATTTCCAGGTCCTGCCCACCGGCGTGGAAAACCTTCAGCACCTCGTCATTCTTCACCATCAGGTCGAGCAGCGGGGTCATGTCGAGCCCCTGCGCCATCGGATCGATTGCCGCCGCCTCATTCACATCGGCGATCTGGATCAGGCAAAGTTCCGGCCAGAAGGTGTTTTCGCGCATGAACTCGGTATCGACGCAGACGAAGTCAGCCTGGCTGAGTCGGGCGCAGAGATTGGCGAGGGTGGCACTGTCGGTGATCAGGGGATGGATATGCATCTTGACGCCATAGCGAGGGGAGTGCGCCTTGACAAAGGCGCGTATGCCGGGGAAGCGCGGCGCTTCGCGCAACCGCCGAACATTTGAACGAAGAGACGATCATGCACGCCTATCGCACCCACAATTGCGCAGCGCTTCGCCCCGAGCATGTCGGGCAGGAGGTCCGCGTCTCCGGCTGGATCCACCGCAAACGCGAGCACGCCAACGTCCTCTTCGTCGATCTGCGCGATCATTACGGAATCACCCAGGTCGTGGTCGAGACGGATTCGGATCTCTATCCGATCGTCAACGCGGCCCGGGCCGAATCCGTCCTTACCTTCACCGGCATCGCCGCCGCGCGCTCGCCGGAGACGGTCAACCCGAAGCTGCCGACCGGCGAGATCGAGCTGCGGCCGTCTTCGGTCGTGGTGCAGTCCTCGGCGCAGGAACTGCCGCTCCCGGTCTTCGGCGAGGCGGAATATCCCGAGGATATCCGCCTGCGCTACCGCTTCCTCGATCTGCGGCGCGAGCGGCTCCACGCCAACATCATGCTGCGCTCGAAGGTCATCACCTCGCTGCGCCAGCGGATGAACGGGCAGGGCTTCACTGAGTTTCAAACGCCGATCCTGACCGCGTCGAGCCCCGAGGGCGCACGCGACTATCTCGTCCCGTCGCGCGTCCATCCCGGCAAATTCTACGCGCTCCCGCAGGCGCCGCAGATGTTCAAGCAGCTGCTGATGGTCGCGGGCTTTGATCGCTATTTCCAGATCGCGCCCTGCTTCCGCGACGAGGACGCCCGCGCCGACCGTTCGCCCGGCGAATTCTACCAGCTCGATTTCGAGATGAGCTTCGTCACCCAGGACGACGTCTTCGCCGCGATCGAGCCCGTCCTGCACGGCGTGTTCGAGGAATTCGCCGACTGGCAGGGCAAGGGCCGAACCGTCTCGGCACTGCCGTTCAAGCGCATCCCCTACCGCGAATCGATGCTGAAATATGGCAGCGACAAGCCCGATCTGCGCAACCCGATCCTGATCTCCGACGTCGGCCATCATTTCGTCGACTCCGGCTTCGGCCTGTTCGCGGGCATCGTGGCGGGCGGCGACGTCGTGCGCGCGATTCCGGCACCGAACACCGCCGACAAGAGCCGCAAGTTCTTCACCGACATGAACGACTGGGCGCGGGCGGAGGGCCATGCCGGCCTCGGTTACATCACCCAGAAGGACGGTGAGCTCGGCGGCCCGATCGCCAAGAACCATGGCGAGGAAGCCACCCGCAAGCTGATCGCCGAGATGGGTCTCGGCCCGAATGACGGCATCTTCTTCGCCGCCGGCAAGGAACTCGCCGCGGCCAAGCTCGCCGGCGCCGCGCGGGCGCGCATCGGCCAGGAGCTCGGCCTGATCGACGAGAGCCGCTTCGAATTCTGCTGGATCGTCGATTTCCCGATGTTCGAATATGACGAGGACACCAAGAAGGTCGATTTCAGCCACAACCCCTTCTCAATGCCGCAGGGCGAGCTGGAAGCGCTGGAGACCAAGGATCCGCTCGATATCCTCGCTTACCAGTATGACATCGTCTGCAACGGCGTTGAGCTGTCGTCGGGCGCGATCCGGAACCACCGGCCGGAGATCATGTACAAGGCGTTCGAGATCGCCGGCTACACGCAGGCCGATGTCGACACGAACTTCGCGGGCATGATCAACGCCTTCCAGTTCGGCGCGCCGCCGCATGGCGGATCGGCCCCGGGCATTGACCGCATGGTCATGCTGCTGGCGGGCGAGCCGAACATCCGCGAGGTCGTGCTGTTCCCGATGAACCAGAAGGCCGAGGATCTGATGATGGGCGCGCCCAACTTCGCCACCGCGAAGCAGCTGCGCGAACTCAACATCCGCACGATCGAGGTTCAGACGGCAAAGCCGGCGGCCGAAGCGGTGCGGCCGGAGTAATCCCAACCGGGGAACCGCCTCTCCCCCCGTTCGCTTCGAGCGACGTCGAGAAGCATGTGTCTCGACTTCGCTCGACACGAACGGTTAGGCTGGCTCCATGACGATCAATCTATCCGACTACGAAGCCGGCAAGAAATATGACGGCGACTACGACCACGATCTTGCCAAGCTGCAGGAGCGGCTGGCCCATATCCAGGTCGCGCATATCGTCAACAAACGGCGCGCGCTGATCCTGCTTGAAGGCTGGGATGCGGCGGGGAAGGGGGGCATCATCCAGCGCCTCACCACCGAATGGGATCCGCGCAACTTTCGGGTCTGGCCAATCAAGGCGCCGACGCCCGACGAGCTCGCCCACCATTTCCTGTGGCGCTTCTGGAAGAAGCTACCGGGCAACGGCGACATCGCGGTGTTCGATCGCAGCTGGTACGGCCGCGTCCTGGTCGAGCGGGTCGACGGCTTCGCGACCGAAGCGGAATGGCGCCGCGGCTATGACGAGATCAACGAATTCGAGGCGCAGCAAGGCGATTCGGGAACGACGATCATCAAGCTGTTCGTCCATATCAGCCAGGAAGAGCAAGACGAGCGGCTGAAGGCGCGGCTCCTGCATCCCTGGAAGCGCTGGAAGACCGGGCTCGCCGACTATCACAACCGCGAGAAGCGCGCCGATTATCTCGACGCCATGGCCGA
>NZ_JAQGLC010000068.1 GCF_028293085.1 Sphingomonas bacterium | reverse complement strand
GATCTGACCGACGCCTTTGCCGCGCGGCTCGATCAAGCGCTGCGCACGCCGCTCGGGCGCATCATCGCCAATGCCGACAGCATCAATGCCCAGTCGGAAGGGCCGTTGCGCCAGGATTATGCCGATTACGCCGCGGATATCGCGAGCGCGGGCCGGCATTTGATGGGGCTGGTCGACGATCTCGTCGATCTGCAGGCGATCGAGCGGCCGGACTTCGTCGTGGCGCACGAGCCGGTCGATCTCGCCGATGTGGCGCGGCGGGCGGCGGGGCTGCTCGCGGTGCGCGCGTCCGAGGCGCAGGTCAGCATCGACAAGCCGGGCGCGCAGGACGTGCTGCCCGCCACAGGCGAATTCCGCCGTGCGCTGCAGGTGCTGGTCAACCTGATCGGCAACGCGGTGCGCTATTCGCCGACCGAGGGCATGGTGTGGATCCGCACCGAGCGCGAGAACGGCATGGCCGCGATCATCGTCGCCGATCAGGGCAAGGGCATCGCGCTGGACGATCAGGCGCTCCGCACCCCGCTTGGGCGCATCATCGCCAATGCCGACAGCATCAACGCCCAGTCGGAAGGGCCGCTGCGCCAGGATTATGCCGATTACGCCGCGGATATCGCGAGTGCCGGCCGGCATTTGATGGGGTTGGTCGATGATCTCGTCGATCTCCAGGCGATCGAGCGGCCCGACTTCGTCGTGGCGCATGAGCCGGTCGATCTCGCCGATGTCGCGCGCCGTGCCGCCGGGCTGCTCGCGGTGCGCGCGTCCGAGGCGCAGGTCCGCATCGACAAGCCGGGCGCGCAGGACGTGCTGCCCGCCACGGGCGAGTTTCGCCGTGCGCTGCAGGTGCTGGTCAATCTGATCGGCAACGCGGTGCGCTACTCGCCGCCCGAGGGGATGGTGTGGATCCGCACCGAACGCGAGAATGGCGTCGCCGCGATCATCGTCGCCGATCAGGGCAAGGGCATCGCGCTGGAAGATCAGGCGCGCATCTTCGAGAAATTCGAACGCGTCGATCCGCGCGAGGCAGGCGGCAGCGGACTGGGACTCTATATCGCCCGCAGGCTGGCACGCGCGATGGGTGGCGATGTAACCGTCGACAGCGCGCCGGGGCAGGGCGCGCGGTTCGTGTTTACCTTGCCGTATCGGGAATAATTCTTCTCATCCCTCAAGGGAGGGAGAAGGATTACCGGCGGCCGATCCGGATCAGCACGATCCCGACCACCGCCAGCAACGCGCCCCACAGCGCCCAGATACGTTGGTCGAGCATGAAGCTCGACGCGGGCCAATGGATATAGCCTGTGCCCTGGCCGATCCAGAGCAGCCCCATCAGCAGCGCAAGAATGCCGAGGACGGTGACGACGGCGCGCATCAGCGCGACGACACGGGGGTGTAATCGCGCTGCGTCGGGCCGGTATAAAGCTGCCGCGGACGGCCGATCTTCTGGGCTGGATCCGAGATCATCTCGTTCCACTGCGCGACCCAGCCGACGGTGCGGGCGAGCGCGAACAAAGCGGTGAACATCGTCGTCGGAAAGCCGATCGCCGACAGGATCACGCCCGAATAGAAATCGACGTTCGGGAACAGCTTCTTCTCGATGAAGTACGGATCGTTGAGCGCCATTTCCTCGAGGTGGAGCGCCACGTCGAACACCGGATCGTTGACGCCCAATGCACCGAGCACCTCGCGTACGGTCTGCTGCATCACCGTCGCGCGCGGATCGTAGTTCTTGTAGACGCGGTGGCCGAAGCCCATCAGGCGGAACGGATCGTTCTTGTCCTTGGCGCGCTCGATGTAATGCGGGATGCGATCGACCGTGCCGATCTCGCGCAGCATGTTGAGCGCCGCCTCGTTGGCGCCGCCATGCGCCGGGCCCCACAGGCAGGCAATGCCGGCCGCGATGCAGGCGAACGGGTTTGCGCCCGACGAACCGGCCAGCCGGACGGTCGAGGTCGAGGCGTTCTGCTCGTGATCGGCGTGGAGGATGAAGATCCGGTCGAGCGCCTTCTCCACGATCGGGTTCACCAGATAGGGCTCGGCCGGAACGCCGAACGTCATGCGCAGGAAATTGCCGGTGTAGGACAGGCTGTTGTCGGGATAGAGGAAAGGCTGACCGACCGAATATTTATACGCCATCGCGGCGATGGTCGGCATCTTCGCGATCAGCCGGTGGCTGGCGATCATGCGCTGGTGCGGATCGGTGATGTCGGCCGAATCGTGATAGAAAGCGGACAGCGCGCCGACGATGCCGCACATGATCGCCATCGGGTGCGCGTCGCGCCGGAAGCCGCGATAAAAGGTCGCGAGCTGTTCGTGCAGCATGGTGTGGCGGGTGATCGTGTAGGTGAAGTGGTCGAGCTCGTCCTTCGACGGCAGTTCGCCGTTGAGCAGCAGGTACGAGACCTCCATGAAGCTCGACTGCTCGGCCAGCTGGCCGATCGGATAGCCGCGATGGAGCAACACGCCCTCGTCGCCGTCGATATAGGTCAGCGCGGATTCGCAGCTCGCCGTCGAGGTGAAGCCGGGATCGTAGGTGAACATGCCGGTATCGGCATAGAGCTTGCGGATATCGATGACGTCCGGGCCGGTACTGCCGGACATCACCGCATAGTCGTGCGCGGTGCCTGCCACGTCCAGCTTAGCGGTGTTGCTCATCGATATGTCCTTTCTCGAACCTTCAGGCGGCCATCCGGTCGGCGATGCGCCCCAGGCTTTCCGCGCGCCCGAGCAACTCGAGCACGTCGAAAATCCCGGGCGAGGTCTTGCGCCCGGTCAGCGCCGCACGCAACGGCTGCGCCACCTGCCCAAGCTTCACCCCCGCATCGTCCGCAACCCGGCGAACCGCGTCTTCGAGCGCCTCTGCATCCCAGTTGCCAACCGCGTCAAGGGCGGCGTGCAGACGCCCCAGCAGCGCCGGTGCGTCGCCCGAGAGGAGCGATGCTGCATCGCCGTCCATTTCCAATGGGCGCGTGCGAAAAAGAAAGGCCGCGCCGGACACAAGATCGTTGAGATTCGCTGCGCGCGGCTTCAGCGATTCCATGCTGCGCTGAAGCATTTCGGCCTGCGATTCGCTGAGTTCGAAACCGAGTCGCGCGGTCACCAGCTCGGCCAGCCGGGCATTGTCGGCGGTGCGGATATAATGACCGTTCAGGTTCTCGAGCTTCTTCAGATCGAACCGGCTTGGTGATTTTCCGACGTCGGCCAGATCAAACCATTCAGTTGCCTGCTCGCGGCTGATGATCTCGTTGTCGCCATGACCCCAGCCGAGCCTGAGCAGGTAATTGCTCAGCGCCTCGGGCAGGATGCCGAGCTCGTCACGATAATATTCGACGCCCACCGCGCCGTGCCGCTTCGACATCTTGCCGCCGTCGCTGCCGTGGATCATCGGGATATGAGCGTAGATCGGCTCGGGCCAGCCCATCGCCTTGATGATCGGCAGCTGGCGGAAGGCGTTGTTGAGATGATCGTCGCCGCGGATCACGTGCGTGACGCCCATGTCGTGATCGTCGACCACGACCGCGAGCATATAGGTCGGCGTGCCGTCCGAGCGGAGCAGGACGAGATCGTCGAGTTCGGCATTCTGCACGGTGATGCTGCCCTGGACCCGGTCCTCGATCGTCGTCGCGCCTTCCTTCGGCGCCTTGAGCCTGACGACGAAGGGGGCGCCTTCGGGTGCGTCGGCCGCGGCGCGGTCGCGCCAGCGGCCATCATAGCGCATCGGTTTGCCGGCAGCCTTCTGGCTCTCGCGCAGCGCGGTCAGTTCGTCGGGCGTGGCGTAGCAGCGATAGGCGTGGCCCTGCTCGACCATCTGATAGGCGACCTCGGCATGGCGCTTCGCCCGCTCGAACTGGAACACGGCGTCGCCGTCCCAATCCAGGCCGAGCCATTGCATCGAGCTCAGGATCGCGTCGATCGCCGGCTGCGTCGAGCGTGCGCGATCGGTATCCTCGATGCGCAGCAGGAACTTGCCGCCATGATGGCGCGAGAACAGCCAGTTGAACAAAGCGGTGCGCGCGCCGCCGATGTGCAGATAGCCCGTCGGCGATGGCGCGAAACGCGTCACCACGGCGGGCGTGTCGGGCGTGCCGCTATCGGCCGCCGCGGATTCTATGGTTGCGCCCAAACGCGCATGCTCCCAGACTTGAAAATCGATGGCCAGTACAGCCGCCGAGGCCCCTAGCACGCGACTGTGGCTGCTTCAAATCGCGGCCCGGGACCGGCTTGGCGTGGCGAAAGGCGCGATCGAGCGGTGGCTCGAGGCGGAGCGCGATCAACTGCCACTTTGGCTGCCGGTGGCGCTGGGCACGGGTATCGCGGCGTGGTTCCTGCTGCCCGATCCCATATCCTGGCTGACAGTGATGCTGGCGCTCGGCGGTGTCGCCCTGTTAGCGGTGGCGATCGGGCATGGCGGCCGGGCCGGCCGAATGGTGGCGGTGGCGGCGTTGCTGGCTGCTGCGGGGATGGCGCTGGTCTGGTGGCGTGCCGGCGGCGCGACGGCGCAGATATTGGCCAGGCCTGTGATCGCGACCTTCGAGGCACGGGTCGAGCGAGTCGAGCCGTTGCCCGCGCGCGATCTGGTCAGGCTGCGGCTGACGCCGATCCGCGTCGTCGCGCTGCCGCCGCGACCGCCGCGATCGCGTGGCAGGGGCAAGCCCACGCCTGCATTCGAGCGGCCGCCCCAGAGCGTCTCGCTGCCCGCTCATATCCGCGTGAACCTCGCCGAGGCGGACGTACCCGCCGGCCTCTCCCGTGGCGCGACGATCCAGCTCGGGGCGCGGCTGATGCCGCCGCCGCAGCCCGCGGTGCCAGGCGCCTATGACTATTCCCGCGTCGCCTGGTTCGACGGGATCGGTGCCACCGGTCGGGGTTTCGGGCCGGTCAAGATCGTCACGCCGGGCATATCGAACGGCAGCGGGCTGCGCGAGCGGCTGTCGCGGCACATTCGCGAGAGCGCACCGGGCGGCGGCGGCGCGATCGCGGCCGCGCTGGCGACCGGGGACCAGGGCGCCATCCCGGAAGAGGATGCCGGGGCGATGCGGCGATCGGGGCTCGCGCATCTGCTGTCGGTCAGCGGTTTGCACATCACCGCCGTGGTTGGCGCGGTGATGCTGCTTGTGCTGCGACTGCTGGCGCTCAGCCCGTGGCTGGCCTTGCGCTTTCGCTTGCCGCTGATCGCTGCCGGAGCAGGGGCATTGGCCGCGATCGGCTATACATTGCTCACGGGGGCCGAGGTGCCAACGATCCGCTCCTGTGTCGCGGCTTTGCTGGTGCTGATCGCGATGGCGATGGGGCGCGAAGCGATCACGTTGCGGCTGGTGGCGGCCGGCGCTTTCATCGTGCTGCTGCTTTATCCGGAGTCGCTGGCCGGGCCGAGCTTCCAGCTTTCCTTCGCCGCGGTCGCGTCGATCGTCGCGCTGCACGAGCATCCCCGCGTCAAAGCCTGGTTCGCGCCGCGCGACGAGGGCTGGTGGCGCAAGCTGGGGCGCAACCTTGCCTCGCTGCTGCTGACCGGAATCGTCGTCGAGCTTTCGTTGATTCCGATCGCCCTGTTCCATTTCCACAAGGCCGGGATCTACGGTGCGGTCGCCAATATCGTCGCGATTCCGCTGACGACCTTTGTCGTGATGCCGCTGGAGGCGCTGGCGTTGCTGCTCGATCTGGCAGGGCTTGGCGCCCCCTTGTGGTGGCTGACGGCGCGGTCGCTCGATCTGCTGCTGTGGATCGCGCATGGCACCGCAAGCATTCCGGGATCGGTCGCAGCGTTGCCCGCGATGCCGGGCGGGGCATATGGCCTGATGGCGGTCGGCGGCCTGTGGGTCGCGCTGTGGCGGACGCGCTGGCGACGCCTGGGTGTGGTGCCGTTCGCGATCGGTGCCGTCTGGGCATTGATGACGCCGACACCGGACCTGCTCGTCACCGGCGATGGCCGACACGTGGCGATACGGACCGCGAATGGCGGGCTCGCGTTGCTCCGGGACCGGGTCGGCGACTACACCTCGGACATGCTGAGCGAGAATAGCGGGGTGGATGATGAGCCCCTGCTCCTCTCCGACCAGCCCGATGCGCGGTGCAGCCGCGATCTTTGCCTGATGGAGCGCACCGCCGGCGGCCGGACATGGCGTATTCTCGCAACCCGCAGCGCCTATCTCGTGCCCGCGGGCGAGCTGATCGAGGCGTGCCGTACCGCCGACATCGTGGTCAGCGAACGCTGGCTTCCGGCCGGCTGCACGCCGCGCTGGCTAAGGCTCGACCGCGACATGCTCACCAGAACCGGCGGCGTCGCGGTCACGCTCTCCACCGGGCATGTCACCAGCGTGCTGCACCCCGGCGACCAGCATCCGTGGCGCCTGACGCACGCGCCGGTCAGTCGTAGCGGCGGAGCAGGCCGGCAAGCTTACCCTGCACGCGCACCTGGGCGGGGGCGTAGCGCTGGGGATCATAAGCGCGGTTCGCGGGATCGAGACGGATCATCGCCCCCTCGCGGCGGAAATATTTGAGCGTTGCCTCGCTGTCCTCGATCAGCGCCACGACGATCTCGCCGTCGCGCGCGGTGTCGGCGCGGCGGATCAGGGCATACTCGCCGTCGAGGATGCCGGCATCGACCATCGAATCGCCCGACACCTCCAGCGCATAATGTTCGCCGCCGCCGAGCAACGCCGCCGGCACCGCAAGCATCGAATGCCCCTCGAATGCCTCGATCGGCACGCCCGCCGCGATCCGGCCGTGCAGCGGGATCTCGATCACGTCGTTCGCGGGCTCGGGGAGCTTCTTCACATTGCCGGCCGGTGCGGCCGTCGCAGGGGTGGCCTTGCGCGCCGTTTCGGGCCGCTCCGGCATGCGCAGCACTTCGAGTGCGCGGGCGCGGTTGGGCAGGCGCCGGATGAACTTGCGTTCCTCCAGCGCGCTGATCAGGCGGTGGACGCCCGATTTGGATTTGAGATCGAGCGCGTCTTTCATCTCTTCGAACGAGGGCGAGACGCCGCTCGCCTCCAGGCGATCGTTGATGAAACAGATCAGCTCATGCTGCTTGCGGGTAAGCATCCCAATTCCTCCGTCGGAACAGACTGGGAACGTTTATGCAATGTTCCGCCAGCATGTCAAGCGATCGGCACGATTTCCACGGGCTCTCCCGCCATCAGCGCCGGGGCATGCGGCGCGCGCATGATCAGGCAATCGGCGCGGGCGAGCGTGCCGAGCATCGAACTGTCCTGGATCGCGGCGGCGAAGACGCGGCCGTCGCGCGTGGCGGCGCGCAAATAATCCTGGCGGTGATCGTTCGCGGGCAGGTCCTCGCCGAGGATCGCCGAGGCGGTGCGGGGCAGGGGATCGCGCGCGCCGGCCATCGCGGCGATCAGCGGACGGAGGAACAGCGTCGCAGTGACAAAGGCGGAGACGGGATTGCCGGGCAGGCCGAGCACGATTGCTCCGTTCAGCCGGCCTGCCATCATCGGCTTGCCCGGACGCAGCGCGATTCGCCAGAAATCCACGCTGCCGCCCGCGGCCTCGATCGCGGGGCGGACGAGATCATGATCGCCGACCGAGGCGCCGCCGGTGGTGACGAGGATATCGGCATCCACCGTCGCGAACGTCGCGGTCGTCACGTCGAGGCGGTCGGGCAGGATGCCGAGATCGATCACCTCGACCGGGAGATCGGCGAGCATCGCGGCGAGCATCGCACCGTTGGATTCAGGGAGCGTGGATTCGGTCAGGACAGAGCCGGGCGCAACGAGTTCGTCTCCCGTGGCGACCACCGCGACGCGGATGCGGCGATTGACGGGGAGGGTGCCATGGCCGCCCGTCGCCGCCACCGCGACGCGGGCGGGGGTGAGGCGATCGCCTTTGCCGATAAGGGTATCGCCCGACGTAAAATCGAGCCCCTTGCGGCGGACGTTTCGGCCTTGCGCCTGTGGCCCTTCGCCGGTGAGCGTGATCAGCTCGCCGTTACGCGCGGCTTCTTCCTGGACCAGCACGGTGTCGGTGCCGTCGGGCATTGCCGCGCCGGTGAAGATGCGTGCCGTCTCGCCTGCACCGACCGTGCCGGCAAAGGGCCTGCCGGCCGCGCTTTCGCCGATCAGCGTGAAGGGGCCGGGGAGATCGGCGAAACGGATCGCATAGCCGTCCATCGCCGACAGGTCGGCGGCGGGCTGGGTGCGGAGCGCCGCGACGTCCGCCGCTGCCCAGCGGCCGGCCGCCTCGCGAAGCGATACCGTTTCGGCGGCCATGGGCGTAGCGAGCGCGAAAAGGCGGGCCTGCGCTTCGGCAACGGGGAGGAGGGATGAGGCTTGCACGATCCCGCTTCCCTATCGTCTCCTGCGGCTCGAAGTCGAGGCCGTCAGCCGCCGAGCGTGCGGTTGGTGAACCAGGCGACGACGAACAGGATCGCGGCCACGCCGAGCGTCCCGACCGTGATCCAGCGGTTGCGGCGGCCGGTCGCGATCTGGAAGGCGCCATTGACCATCGTTGCCGCGCCGAAGGCGATGACGATGCCGAACAGCCAGAAGATCGATCGTGCCTGCTCCGCCGTGCCGGTGAACCTGCTGCCGCCGCTGCTGGGTTCGCCCGGGTGCAGCATCATCGGCGCCATGTTCCAGGTGATCACGCCCAGGAGGCAAACCAGGAACAGGCCGATGAGCAGCAGGAACCAGCCGAGGCCACGGACACGCGCAGGCGTGCGCATCTTGGTTCCGCATGTCGGGCAGGTCGCCACGATCCCATCGACGGTGGTGCGACAGGTGAACGAATAACAGGTGCTGGTGTCGGCCATATGTCCCCCCAAGTCGTCCCAAGGGGATGCTAGGCTTCGCGGTGCGGCGATGACAGGAAAAACGGGCGATCCGCGTAACCCGCACCATTCAAACGGAATAATGTTGCGTCCGTCATCAGGGCGACTTATTCGCCGCCTACCGGCAACGGCAATAACAATAACCTCGTTAGGCAGGATCATTCGCACGGCGCCATCGCTCAAGATGACGCTGCGTTTTCCTGCGTGCTTTTCATATCCGCGTCAGATCGACGTTCGTATTGGGGAATATCCGTGTCCAGATCCATTGTGATGAAGTCTTCGCTCCTGCTCGGGGCTGCTTTCGGTGCGCTTGCCTGCTCGGCGGCCGCGTTTGCCCAGGAGGCAGCTGCTTCTGCAGTTCAGACGGAAGCTTCGAACGACATCGTCGTGACGGCCGAGCGCCGCCCCGAGAGCCTGCAGAAGGTGCCGCTGTCGGTCGCCGTGGTCGGCGGCCAGGATCTGCGCTCCTTCCAGACCGGCGGCGACGACATCCTCGCGCTCTCCGGCCGCGTGCCCGGCCTCTATGCCGAGACGACTACGGGGCGCATCTTCCCGCGTTTCTACATTCGCGGCCTCGGCAATATCGATTTCTATCTCGGCGCGTCGCAGCCGGTGTCGATCATCCAGGACGATGTCGTGCTCGAGCATGTCGTGCTGAAGTCGAACCCGGTGTTCGACGTGTCGCAGGTCGAGGTGCTGCGTGGCCCGCAGGGTTCGCTGTTCGGCCGCAACACGACCGCCGGCATCATCAAGTTCGACACGATCAAGCCGAGCCAGGAGCTCGAAGGCCGCGGCCAGGTATCCTATGGCAGCTATAACACGATCACGGCCGATGCCGGCGTGGGCGGCCCGATCGTCAAGGACCTGCTCGCGGTCCGCGTCTCGGCGCTCTTCCAGCACCGCGACGACTGGGTGGACAATAATTTCACCGGCACAAGCGCCGATGGCACCCAGACGCCGAAGAAGGACGCCATGGGCGGCTTCGACGAGCGCGACGTCCGCGTCCAGTTGCTGTTCACGCCGGGCGACCGCTTCTCGGTCGACGTCTCGGCGCATGCCCGCGATTACAGCGGCACCTCGACGATCTTCCACCGCGCCGCGCTGAAGAAGGGCTCGAACGATGTCAGCGCCGAGCCGCGCGACCAGGTCGCGTTCGACGAGGCGATGGACAACCCGCAGGCCTACAAGACCTATGGCGAGTCGGTCCGCGCCGCCTATGATTTCGGCGGCGTCACGCTGACCTCGATCAGCGCGTACGAGACGACACATGGCTATAGCCGCGGCGACACCGATGGCGGTGCCGCGGCCAATTTCGGCGGCACGGGCTTCGGCGAATCGCAGGGCAATGTCCGCAGCCTCGATCAGCTGACCCAGGAGGTCCGCCTCGCCAGCAACGGCAATGGCCGCTTCAAATGGCAGATCGGCGGCATGTATTTCGATTCCCGCGACATCACCGAATTCTACCAGCGCGCCTATTTCCTGACGACCGCCGCGCATAATCCGAACAACTGGGTGCGGCTGCATGACGTGAACACGTCATGGGCCGCGTTCGGCCAGGTCAGCTACGAGATCGTGCCGAACCTCACGATCACCGCCGGCGGCCGCGTGACCGAGGACAAGAAGACCACCCAGCTGCTCAAGACCGCGGACACCATCGCGGGCGGCGTGACCTATACCGGCCGTCGCTTCGTGGAGCTCAAGGACACCCAGCCGAGCTGGGACGTCAGCGCGCTCTACCAGGTCAACCCGGACGTCAGCGTCTATGCCCGCGTCGCGCGCGGCTTCCGCGGCCCGACCATCCAGGGCCGCTCGGCAGTGTTCGGTTCCGACTTCACCACGGCGAATTCGGAGACGATCCTGTCCTGGGAGGCCGGGTTCAAGAGCAGCCTGTTCAACAACCATCTGCGCCTGAACGCGACCGCCTTCACCTATACGGTCGACGATATCCAGCTGAACGGTAACGATGCCAACGGCAACGGCGTGCTGTTCAACGCGGACAAGGCCAAGGCGTACGGCCTGGAGGCCGAAGCCGAGTGGAAGCCGAGCTCGAACCTGAGCCTCGGCCTGGGGCTCAGCCTGTTGCACAGCGAGATCCAGGACAAGCGCGTCTATGCGCAGGTCTGCGCGCTGAACGGCGTGGTGGTCTGCACCGTGCAGAACCCGACGATCACGGCGACGGTGTTCGGCGCACCGACGGTGTTCGCGCAGATCAACGGCAACCCGCTGCCCAACGCGCCCGAATATACGCTGGACTTCAACGGCCGGTACGACATCCCGCTCGGCAATGGCGGCAAGGTGTTCGTGGCGACCGACTGGAACCTGCAGGGCTATACGAACTTCGTGCTCTACAAGACCAAGGAGTTCTATTCGAACGGCAGCTTCGAAGGCGGGCTGAAGCTCGGCTATGCGGCGAAGGACGGCGCGTACGAGATCGCGGTGTTCGGCCGCAACATCACCAACGAGAAGAACCTCAAGGGCGTGATCGAGAATTATATGGCCGCGGTGTTCAACGAACCGCGCGTCATCGGCGTGTCGCTGAGCGGCAAGTTCTGATCCCGACCTGATCGCCGCCCGCATCCCTTCGAGGGTGCGGGCGGCTTTTCTCCCGATCGCGCCTGCCCTAGGCTTCTCCCACACAAGGGAGGATCGGCATGCGGTTCCTGATCGGTCTGGGCCTTTGGGCCGTGGCGCTCGTCTCGGCGGCGCCCGCGTCTGCCGAGACACTGGCCTTTACCGGCGCGACGGTGATCGACGGCACCGGCCAGGCGCCGATCGCCGATGGTGTCGTGGTGGTGAAGGACGGGCGGATCGTCGCCGTCGGCCCGCGTCGCGGCACTGCGATCCCGGCCGGTGCAACGCGGATCGACGTCAGCGGCAAGACGATCATGCCGGGCATCGTCAACGCGCATGGCCATCTCTTCTTCGACGCGACATCGGCGGTGCCGGCGCGGACGCAGCTCGCCGATCAGCTGGCGCTTTATGCGCGCTACGGCGTCACCACGGTGTTCAGACTGGGCGATGACGGCGTCGAGAGCGTCAGCCTGCGCGACGCGTTGCGCAGGAGCGCGGCGCCCGGCATGGCGCGGCTTTACGTGGCAGGGCCGGTGCTCAATGCGAAGGATCCCGTCGAGGGTCGCGCCAAGGTGACCGCCAATGCCGCGCGCGGCGTCGACATCATCAAGATCCGGCTCGAGGGGCCGCCCGACGCGCCGATCCGCACGCCCGCCGTCTATGGCGCGATGATCGCGCAGGCCCATGCCGAGAAACGACGCATCGCCGTGCACATGTTCACCGCCGACGAGACGAAGGGCGTGGTGGAGGCGGGTGCCGATATTCTCGCCCACAGCATCCGCGACCGGGATGCCGATCCGACGCTGATCGCCGCCATCAAGTCGCGCGGCGTCGGCTATATTCCGACGCTGACGCGCGATCTGTCGGTGTTCGTCTATGAATCGACACCCGCATTCGTGAGCGATCCTTTCTTCGCGAGGGAGGCGGCCTATCGCGCGCCGCTCGCGCTGCTGATGGCGCCCGAGGCGCAGGCCAAGGTGAAGGCGAGCGCCTCGGCCCAGGCGATCAAACCGGCGCTCGTGCAGGCTGAACGCAACCTCAAATTGCTCTCCGACGCCGGCGTGCCGATCGCCATGGGCACGGACACCGGCGCGCCGACCGGGCGCTGGCAGGGCTATTTCGAGCATCTCGAGCTGGAGATGATGGTCGATAGCGGCCTCACCCCGATGCAGGCGCTGGTCGCCGGTTCCGGCGGGGCGGCGCAGGTGATGCGGATCGACGACGCGGTCGGCACCTTGCGGCCCGGGCGCTTCGCCGATCTGCTGGTACTGGGCAAGAACCCGCTGACCGACATCCGCAACACCCGCACGCTCGAGCAGGTGTGGATCGGGGGCCGCAAGCTGGACTGAGCGCGCCGCTCAGACCAGCATCCGCGCGACTTCGGCTTCGAGCTTGTCGAGCGTCTGGCTCCAGCCCATCGGCGCGCCCGCGACCATGCCGGCCGCCAAAGCGGGATTGGCGAAGACATAGGTCTGCGTCACGTCCAGCCTGGTGCCGCCGGGAACGTCGGCGAAATTGACTTCGGTCCAGGCGGTGAACAGCGGCTTGCCCTCGCCATCGACGGCGCGGAGATCGAGCACCAGCCGGTCGTGCGGCGTGACCTCGACGAAGGATCCGCGCGTCCAGTGCTCGGTGCCGTCAGGTGCGCGCATGCAGACGTCGAAGGCGCCGCCGACCTCCATCGCGACATTGGCGTCGGGCGCGGTGTAGACCGCGGGGGCGAACCATTGCTTCACATGCTCGGCGGTACTCCACGCATCGAACACGATCTTGCGTGGGGCGGCGAAGATGCGCGAGATCCGCAACGGCGCCGGTTCGGATATCTCAGCCTTTTGTCCCATCGTCGTCTCCTGTGGTTGTCAGTCTTTCGAGATACTGGCCGAGCCGGTCGAAGCGCTGATCCCATTCGGTCCGGCGCTGCTGGATCCATTGTTCGGCGGTGCTCAGCGCGGTGGTGTCGATCCGGCAGGTACGCACGCGGCCGATCTTTTCGGAACGGACCAGCCCGGCGCTTTCGAGCAGGGCGATATGCTGCATGACCGCGGGCAGCGACATGTCGAGCGGCTTGGCGAGCTCGCTGACCGACGCCTGACCGCGCGACAGCCGTTCGACGATCGTACGCCGGCTGCGGTCGGACAGGGCCTGGAAGGCGAGATCGAGCGAATCGTGTTGGTTAAGCATATGCTTTAGTATCGCGGCGGCTATAGTTAGGCAATAGCTTTAGTGATTGAATCGTGGTCGTTGCTCGGGCGAACATGTGTGCGCGTCCAACAAGGGGGCAGCGCCGATTTTCCCTGTTCCGGCGCGATAACAGGGAATTTAACAGGGAATTTTAAATTTCCGTCGTCTCATGGGGGTTCTTCGTTGCAAATTATCGTTTGTTGTCAGCGATCTATGTAAAAGGCCCATTTCGGGTAACAGGGAATTTCGCCGCGCGGAACAGGGAAAATATCGCGCGAAACAGGGATCCTTGGACACGGCGATCGTCCAACAAACGGTCACGGGACAGAGCGTGGGCAAGAGGCCAGGCGGCCCTCGTCCGACTCCGTGGTGCGATATTCCTGGTCGAATTTGAATCAACCGGTGCTCAGGCCTTCCAGTCGCCCGATTTGCCGCCGGTCTTGGTCATCAGGCGGACGCCGCCGATCGACATGCCTTTGTCGATTGCCTTGGCCATATCGTAGACAGTCAGCAGCGCGACCGAGACCGCCGTGAGCGCTTCCATCTCGACCCCGGTCTTAGCATCGGTGGCGGCTGTGGCGGTGGCGGTCACGCCGGTCTCGTCGACCGCCAGGTCGATCGCCACCCGGGTGAGGGGAAGGGGATGGCAGAGCGGGATCAGGTCGCTGGTGCGCTTGGCGGCCATGATCCCGGCCACGCGGGCGACGGCGAGGACGTCGCCTTTCAGGGCGGTGCCTTCGCGGATTGCTGTCGCGGCTTCGGGGCTCATGTCGATGCGGCCGGTGGCGACGGCTTCGCGCGCGGTTGCGGCCTTGCCCGAGACGTCGACCATATGGGCGGCGCCGGTTTCGTCGAGATGGGTAAGACCGTTCATCATCCACCGTTCGTTTGGCGCGCAGTCGGGAAACTACTGACGGCGCGTTGGGCCTGTTTCTCGACTACGCTCGAAACGAACGGAAGGAAATTACCCCACCAGCGCGCGCGTCGCGGCCTCGATGTCGTGCTGGCGCATCAGCGCCTCGCCGATCAGGAAGCAATGCACGCCGTGTTCGGCCATCGCGTCGAGATCGGCGCGGATGGTGAGGCCGCTTTCGGCGACGAAGGTACAGCCGGCGGGTGCCTTGCCGACCAGGCGATAGGTGTTCTCGAAATCGACCGTGAAATCGCGCAGATTGCGATTGTTGACCCCGATCAGCCGCGATTTGAGCTTCAGCGCGCGCTCCAGTTCCTTCGCGTCGTGCACCTCGACCAGCACGTCCATGCCGCAGTCGATCGCGCTGGCCTCGATCTCGGCGAGGAGGCCGTCGTCGAGCGCGGCCATGATCAACAGGATCGCGTCAGCCCCGATCGCGCGCGATTCGGGGACCTGCCACGGATCGACCATGAAATCCTTGCGCAACACCGGCAGGCTGCACGCCGCACGCGCGGCGGTGAGATAGGAGTCCGCGCCCTGGAACCAGGGTTCGTCGGTGAGCACCGACAGGCAGGCGGCGCCGCCTGCTTCGTAAGCGCGGGCATGGGCCGGGGGATCGAAATCGGCGCGGATCAGGCCCTTGGAGGGGCTGGCCTTCTTGATCTCGGCGATCAGGGCGTGGCCCGTGGCGGCTTTGGCATCGAGCGCGGCGCGAAAGCCGCGCGGCTTGCTCTGCCGGTCGATGCACGCGTCGATCTCCGACAGCGGCATGGTCGCCTTGCGCGCGGCGACCTCGGCGCGCTTGGTTTCCAGGATACGTTCGAGAATGTCGGTCATGGATAAGCGATCCAGCGATCGAGCAGCGCATTGGCCTTGCCGGAATCGATCGCTTCGGCGGCCTGATCCGCGCCTTCGGGAAGGTCGGCGGCGGTGCCGGCGACGATCAGCGCGGCGGCCGAGTTGAGCAGGACGGCGTCACGATATCCACCTTGCTCGCCCGCGAGCAGGCGGCGCAGCGCCGCGGCGTTGTATTCGGGATCCCCGCCGCGGATCGCGGCAATGGCGTGGCGGGGCAGGTTGGCGTCCTCGGGCGTGATGCGATCGGGCATCGAGAGCGTGCCGACGCTGATCGCGACGGTGGGGCCGGCGCCGGAGACTTCGTCCAGACCTTCTTCGCCCGACACGACCAGGGCCGCCTCGGTGCCGAGCTGCTCCAGCGCCTGGGCATAGGGCGCGGCGTAATCGGGGCGGGCGATGCCGATCAGCTGGCGGGTAACGCGGGCGGGATTGGCGAGCGGGCCCATCAGGTTGAAGATCGTGCGGCGGCCGATATGGCGGCGGATCGGGGTGATGCGCTTCATCGCCGGGTGGTGGTTGGCGGCGAACAGGAAGGCGATGCCGATATCGCGGAGACTCGCCTCGGCGTTGAGGCCGGCGCGCTCCATGTTCAGGCCGAGCACCTCCAGCGTGTCGGCGGCGCCTGCCTTGCTCGAGGCGGCGCGATTGCCATGCTTGGCGACGGGCACGCCGCAGGCCGCGACGATGATCGAGACGGCGGTCGAGACGTTGAGGGTGTGATGGCCGTCGCCGCCGGTGCCGCAGACATCGATCGCGCCGTGCGGTGCCTCGATCGGGATGAGGCGGGCGCGCATCGCGCGTGCGGCTTCGGCGATCTCGATGCTGGTCTCGCCGCGGTCGCTGAGCGCGATGAGGAATTCGGCGATGGCCTCTTCGGAGGTCTTCGCGTCGAGGATGTCGGCGAACGCCTGCGCCGCGCTCTCGTGCGACAGCGGGGTCGAGGGGTCGGGGAGGAGGGTGAGGCTGGTCATCCTGCCCCCGTCATGCCGGACTTGTTCCGGCATCCACCGCCCCGCATGAGCGGCTGACGTTGGGTTTGCGGAACGGTGGACCCCGGAACAAGTCCGGGGTGACGGACGTCAATCTTGATCACGCCAGCGCCTTCACGTCGATCCCGGCGAGGCGGACGAAATTGGCGAGGAGGGCGTGGCCATGCTCAGTGGCGATGCTCTCGGGGTGGAACTGGACGCCGTGGATCGGCAGCGTGGCGTGGCGGAAACCCATCACCGATCCGTCGTTCGCGGTCGCGTTGACGATCAGGTCGGCGGGAATGTCCTCGACGATCAGCGAATGATAGCGGGTGGCGGTGAAGGGCGAGGGCAGTCCCTCGAACAGGCCGGTGCCGTCATGGCTGACCGGCGAGGTCTTGCCGTGCATCAGACCGCCGCGCACGACATGACCGCCGAAATGCTGGCCGATCGCCTGATGGCCGAGGCACACGCCAAGCAAAGGTTTTTCGCCATCGGCGCAGGCGGCGACGAGATCGAGGCTGATGCCCGCCTCGTTCGGCGTGCAGGGGCCGGGCGAGATGAGGAAAGCCTGGGCATTGCTCTCGATCGCCTCGCGGGCGGTGAGCGCGTCGTTGCGCACGACCTTCACCTCGGCGCCCAGCTCCATCAGGTAATGGACCAGGTTCCAGGTGAAGCTGTCATAATTGTCGATGACGAGGATCATGCGCGAGCCGCTAACGCTTTTGCAGCACGACGACAATCGGCGCGGCCCGCGCGCGCTTGCCCGATTTTCGTTCCTGGCTGGGACAATTCGCGCATCATGACGTTTTTTCGTTCCGATCCCGGGCGGTAATGGCAACCGTTATCGACAATGGCGGTTTGAATAACGGATTTGAATCGCCATATCCCGCCAACGCCACACCCCGGCCGCCATGTCCCGATCCGGACATGATTCGGGCGAGGAGACGCTTCATTCAGGGTGGAGCAATCGTTACGGGCGGACATGAACGACGCCAGGAGGTCGCCTAATGCTTCGTATGATCGCTATCGCCGCTCTGTTGTCGCTCCCCGGAATGGCGATCGCCCAGGACAAGCAGGCCGAATCCGGCAAGCCGCCCGAGCGAATCCGCAACGTGACGCTGACCGGCGCCGACAAATGCCCCGCGCCGGTGAACGGCGAGGTCGTGGTCTGCAGCAAGCTCGAAGAGCCGTACCGCATCCCGAAGGCGCTGCGCGAGACCAAGAAGAGCGCGGCGACCAGCAGCTGGGTGAACACCGCGGCGACGCTCGACGAGGTCGGGCGCGAGGCGGGCGGCTTGCCCGATACCTGCTCGCCGGTCGGCTCGGGCGGCCAGACGGGCTGCGCGCTGAAGCTCAACCAGCAATATGCCGCCGAGAAGGCCGAGAAGAAGCGCCAGGAAAGCTCGATTCCCTGAGGCTGACGGCCCCGTTCCGACCAAGATAGTTACTGCTGCCGGGGAAGCAGCTTGGGGTGAGCCCTACTGCCCGAACCCGCTGTCCGCTGCCCGCGCAACCGCCTCGCGCGCGGCGGCGAGAAGCGCGCCGGCCTTGGCCTCGCATTCGCGCTGTTCATAGGCGGGGTCGCTGTCGGCGACGATGCCGGCGCCGGCCTGGACGTGCATGACGCCGTCCTTCACCACCGCGGGGCGCAGCACGATGCACGAATCCATCGATCCGTCGGGCGAGAAATAGCCGACGCCGCCGGCATAGGCGCCGCGCACCTCCTGCTCGAGCTCGGCGATCACGGCGCAGGCGCGGACCTTGGGGGCGCCGCTGACGGTGCCGGCGGGAAAGCCCGCGAACAGCGCGTCGAGCGCGTCATGCTGCGGGTCCAGCCGGCCGACCACGTTCGAGACGATGTGCATGACATGGCTGTAGAGCTCGGTGGTGTAGCTCGCCGTGACCTTGACCGTGCCGGCCTCGGCGACGCGGCCGACATCGTTGCGGCCGAGATCGAGCA